>JANQGW010000145.1 GCA_028282905.1 Sedimentisphaerales bacterium
GTCCGCCATGATCAAAACAAAATTAGGGCGTCCGAAACCGTTACCTCTCCCCTGGGCCGCAAACCCGCACCCCGGCAAAACAAATCCTGCCGCCGCAACCCCAGCAGCCCAAATAAACTCACGCCTGCTAAACCGATATTTCATAAACCAGCCCTCAAACTTAAGTAATCTCGCCGCAGATTATACCCAACAACCCCAAATGACAAAACACAAAACCCGCAAAAACAAGCAATCGAGATAAAAATGAACTCCGTGGTCGTCCCTGCCTGTCCGTGTACGTCCGCCAATGCTGTAATCTCTCTTGCTCAGCACCAACGCATCGCCACAGGCCTGAACAGGTGATTATGAGCGTAATAATATTCAGCCGCCGAATTAGTTTTGCGAAGGACACTGTTACAGTTCTTCTAAACACCCAACAGCAACGAATTGCCCCACCATTCCTACATTCCTATATTCCTGCATTCTTCTGTTTTACATTCCTGTATTCCTACAGACTTCTTTTACTTCCCTGCATTCTTGAGTCCCTGAGTTCTTGTATTCCTGTATTCCCCTAATCACAGCTGGCCCTGTCAAGCCACTGTTCAGTCAAACGGGCCAAGTCATCCAAACCAACCATACCGTCCCGGCTGACATCCGCCGGCAAATGCTCGGCCGTTTGCAGCCACATCTCCGCCAGCAGCACAAAATCACCAAAATCCACCGTCAGGCTGTTATCCAGGTCGCACAGCAGCATCCACCCCGGCGGCGCCATCGACGCCTCAACCGTCCCGCCGTAAGCGCCCATATTCACGCGAACATTCTTACCCAGCCGATTCAGCGGATCCACCGCAAGCGTCACCGGCTCGTCACCCAGAGAAGCCCCGGGACACCCCGCATCAATACACGAACTCGTCACCTCATCCCACGTCCACTGACCGGAAGCCATATCCCAACGCCACCCCGCCGACTTCAAATGATAATCCCCTGGAACCCAAATATCGTCTTCATATTCCCACCACTCTGTAGTTCCATTATCATCCCGATAACCGGATTGAACAAACTGTGGATTCACATTAATATTGCCTACACCAGGAAAACCACCGGGAATGACACTGTAAGTAACACGCTCCGCTCCTGTAAACTCGTGAAGGTGTTCTCGAATATAATCTTCGAATGGGAATTTTGTAAATAATGAATTTGAAATCCTAAATTTCCCATAAGAAGATGCAATGCCTTCTACTATTGTAAATAATAGCGGCTCATCATCATAAGGGCTCTGTTCGTAGTCAAATGTGCAGTTGTTAATCACACAACTTATAGTTGGGTCGCTCATAAAAATGCCATCATCAGGTTCTTTTATAGCTTGTGCGATTGCACCAATAAAACCCATTGAAGCACCCGTAAAAAAAGAGTTTTCCACAGTGATTTTATCCGCCATAATATCACAGATTTGAATATCACTATAAATACCTTCAAATTGACACTGGTCCAGCATCACATTTTTTGCCGAACAACATACAACCGACATCATCTCTTCTACGAGTCCTAATGAAGACAGCAGATTATTAGAAAATTTACAATTCAACAATGAAATATCCAATTCACTCTTATCGGGAAGATGATAATACGAACCGTAATAAGGACCGTAATAAATAGATGCTCCCATATCTGCATGATTATCTTTGAAAACGCAGTTTTTTATAGTTGGATTTGCCTCATAAGCAAAAACTCCCCCACCAGCATAATAACGCAATCCCTCATTAATAACCATTCTGCCCGTTCCATTTTGAATTGTTAAACCATCCAGAATGGATTGTTCGTTTTCACCTGTAATAAACAAAAAGCCGGTATGGCGGTCTTGCTCGGTTCCCTGACAGTCAATAATACAATTTTCAGGACCGTTTTCACTTCGGAGGGTTATAGCTTTGCCAAGAAAGTCGATGTCACGGTTGCCGTCGCCGGTATAAGAACCGTCGGCAACAAGCACCGTTTCGCCGTCAAAGGCCTCGTTGATTGCGTCCTGAATCGTAGGATAATCGGCCGGAACATGCAATGTACCGGTAACCCTCAATGAAATATGGATTTCAAGCGGCGAGTTGATCGCATCCGGCGCCTGAATTTGAATGGTTTCATTGTAGATTCCACTTGCCAGGCCGTCGGGATTCATGGTCAAGGTTACTTCATTCGGATCACCTGAATATTCGCCCGACATTGGACTAACAGTCAACCACGGCACGGTATTGACAATCGACCAGGCAAAATCATGGTCATTAACACTCTGAATCTGCAATAGTTGCTCAACGGGTTCTGCGTGCCCTTCCTCCACAATATAATCAAACTGCGTCGCATTTGTCTGGATCCACGGCGCTGTATAAGGATCAACTGCCTCATAAGCGCCCATATCCACCGCTTCGTAAAGCAGCCGGGGATTGCCGTCAATATCTGTCTCGCCCGCCTGCGGCGTGTAATAAGCGGGATCAAGCGCATCGATACACGGCGAACCATCCTGCAATCGATAATCACCATGATGCCAAATATCGTCACTCCAGTCATCCGGCGTTCCGTTCGGATCCCAGTAGCCGGAATCGACAAACATGGGATCCGCTTCAATATTACCCACACCCTGCAGATTAGGGTCCAGTTCGTTAACACAGGAGTAATTGACTTCATAGCAGTCAGATGTTGTAATATTATCAAGCATCCAGATACCCTTGCCGTCTAAGACCTCTAAACCGTCATCAGTCAGATTATTCCGGAATATACAGTTGTCTATAGCCGAGAGTCTTTGCGGTTCAACATCCTCATAAGACCAGAAAAAGAAACTGCTATTTTTTTCTCCGCGATTACCAACAAAGGTACAATTGCGAACATCAACAAAAGACTCGATTGTTGTGATCCCAGCATTATAACGCCCGACATTTCCGGAAAAAACGCAATTCTTAAACAGGCTTTCACTCATTGCCACAGACACGATGCCGTTACCAGCAAATTCTACAATAGTTCCGTTAATTAAGAACACATCTGAGCTTTGTTCGCAATTATTGTCAATAAAAGCACATCGCTTAATGACCGGCGAACTGTCTGAACCAATCGCAATCAATCCACCATAATTCTGACAAAAAAGGATGTTTTCAATTAAAGGACTTGAGGAATAACAACCAATAATGCCTCCATTCTGGAAGTGCTCTATGATACAGTCTGAAATTTTGGGTGAAGAATTATCTCTGCACAAAATCCCGGCTGCACAATTAAAAGACACCATATACCCTATGCCATGACTGGCGTACTCAAATTCTTCTCTTTTTGAATACCCATTAAGAATTTTAAAACCTGATAATAGCGTGTCATTTCCTTCCTGGCTTCTGAATTCAAAGGCGCGGTGCGGGTCCTGTTCGGTGCCCTGGCAGTCGATGGTGCAAGTTTCGGGGCCATTTTGGCTTTTTACGGTGATAGCTTTGCCAAGAAAGTCGATGTCGCGGTTACCATCGCCGGTATAGGTACCGTCGGCCACCAAAACCGTATTGCCGTCCGTCGCGGCGACAATCGCTTCTTGGATGGCGTCAAACGGGTGAGCCTGTGACCCGTCTTCGAGCGGGTCGCTGACGGACGAATCGCCCGCCCCCGGGTCAGCAGCCGCATTATCATCCACATATAACGTCCCCGCCGGCAGCGACGCCGCCAAACACACAATCATCACCACGGAAATAAACGATTCCCACCTCACAGCAGTTCTCCTTGCACAGAAACTATAAGCTCCGTTAAGTAAATAACACCTATTGCCGAGATTCTACCACAAAACAGTCCAATAATCAACCTTGGACACCCAAAATACGCCAATTCACCTCAAAACAATGGCCCATTTCCGGCACAAACAGATAATACCCAGTGAAAAAATGCACGTGCCAATAGTCATACCGGGCTTAACCCGGTATCCCGTCAGATGTGAATGAGTTTGGGGCCGGTAATTCCACCATCAGCCACTTCACGGATATCATGAAAGCCTCGCCGAAATCGCCCGGCCTCCAGGCCGGACTGGTCGAAAGTGGATGGGAACGCAGAAATACAATTTCGAGCATTCCAGCCGCTTGCGAACAGCTCAGCGGGCACCGCCCGCAGCGATTTCCTCCCCTGTGCCCCAAAATCCGCGGTAATCCCGTAAATCCTGTATAAAAAATTAGTGTTAATTCGTGTTAATTCGTGGTTCTCAAGAATTCAGAAAAACAACGTCAAATAAACTTCATGCCCTTCGCGTCCTTCGTGGTGAAAAAATTCCAACTTTACCGCCGCAATCAACACCCCAATATGCTATCATACCCCGAGGGCAATTTGATGTCTGAAGATTGAAGGACTAAAACAGAAGGAGAAAATAATGACCACCCGCCAGTTATCAGCAAACAATTCTTCCGCGTCATTCCGTGTATTCAGTGGTAATCCTTTAATCTGCCTTATCTGCGGTTTCACCGTGGACAAATACGACAGCGTTTTGGACAACTTTGGTTCCGCTTTGGACAAAAATGGTTACGTTTTGGACAACTTTGGCGCATGTTCGGACAACCTTTGGAGCATAAAAACACCCAAAAACCGCCTTGCCAGCCCAAAAACACATATTAAGGCAATTTATAAAAAAATCCGGAGCCTGTCTTACACTAAATTGATGGCTATTCATGTTAATACAAGGCAAAAAATTTACACGCACCGCCAAAGCCGTTTTATCTTGACCGATGGAAGCAGGAATGTTATCTTATTCCGTCTAAAGCAAGGACTTATAAGGAATTATTCTATGGAATCGTTTTTTCCAATCGCATTACGCATTATCGCCGCGGTGGCATTGATTTATTTCGGCCTGGGCCTGTTTAATGTCCCCTGGCTGCTGAGGATCCGCATTTTAATCTCACTGGCCACCGGCGCATTGATCGTCGGAGCCGTCGGCTATCGCTTCGTCCGCCCTGCCGACCCGCTGGGCGCCATCAGCCTGTTCACCGGCGAAATCACCCCCGCCGACGCACTGATTATGATCGGCCTGGGCTTTGCCGCAGGCGCTGTCGCCACCCTGCTGTGCTATCCGCTCGGCAGCATCCTCGCGCCTTATGCCGCCCCCGCGGGCATCGCCGTATTAGCCCTTGCCAGCGGTTCCATCAAGCAATTGCTGATAACCCACTCAGAACTGACACCGCGAACGGAATTGTACAGCTTTATGCGTTGGGAGGCCCTGCTGTGGCTGGGCATTTGTGCCGCCGGTTATACCGCCGTCCTGCTGACGTCCAAACTTCTCCGCACAAAAGCCGTCACCGTAGAACCCCAGCCGGAAAACGCCAAAAAATCCGCAATGTGGATCAATGCCGTCATCGGTAGCGTTATCGCGGCTGTCATCGTCAAATTTGCCATCGGCATCTTCGCTCAAAACATCCCCGCACTCGACGAAAACCTCGGCAGCGTCATCGGACGCCCCGGCAACGGCCAGATCGCCTTCGGTATCTTCATTTCAGTCGGTCTGGCGGCCTTTCTCGTCAAACGCTTCCTGCACGTCCATTTTATCCCGGTCATTCTTGCTGCCGTGGTACTCTATATCGTACTATTGACCCAATTCATTGGCTCCGAAACCATGGATTACATGGTCAAAAAGTGGAATCCATCGTTTTTTACAAATGCTATTTACGCCATTATCCCGATCCAGATTGCCGCCTTTTCTGCCCTTGGCGCCATGACCGGCTACTGGATCGCGATTCGCACTGCACAGCCGTCAACGGACGAATAATGTCCGATAAACCAGGGAAGGTTCTTTAAAAATCCGGTTGTCCCCCTCTCAATAAGACTTCATAAGTGTCTAATTATTCAGAGCTTAAGAAAACCCTACTAAAAAAGGCATGTTTTTTTTGCTCAATTTTCAAATAATTGTCACTTTCAATACCCCAAATAGACGAAAACATCTGTGCCCGGAAGTAACCGACAAGGGTCTGATTTTTTTACGACCTCCGGGGGTTTGAAATACGTATAAGTAAAGGAAATGGAAAAGGTTGCCTGACGGCACACGGAATTGGACGCCGGCTGCGAAAAACGCTGACCGGCAAAACACAAGGAGTGCCTTATGTTGGTCCTGAGTAGACAAAAGGATGAGTCAATTATGATTGGCGATGACGTGGAAATCACCATTGTTGATGTCCGCGGCGACAAGGTTCGTCTGGGCATTAATGCCCCGCGAAACATCGCAGTGCATCGTAAAGAAATCTATAATGCCATTCAAAACGAAAAAGAAAACCACGAACAGCACGCCCACACCGCAGGCAACAAATAACCGCCGGCCTTCCTGGCCCGGTTACCCGATGACTATTTCAAAAGAGCATTTATATGCTCTTTTTTTATTTGCCCCCATAACACCCTGATTTTCCATCATTTCAGCCTATCTTCCGCCAAGTCATAAAGGCTTTCTTGATTTTTTGTCAATAATCTCTAAAATTTGTGCGTTTACCACCCTAAAGCAATAAAAACAGAGACATTGACAAACAGGAAAGCGAGGTTATTGTGCGGAAACAAATCCTAAAATATACATGGCAAGCCTATTTGGCACTGGCAGTACTGATTTTATGTGCAGGATGCGGCCTTTCCAATCAATCAAAACCGACAGCCAAAGCCAATACAGTATCCCGTCAGTCATTCGATAAAGGCTGGCAATTCAAGCTCTATGACTATGGCACGGATGACTCAAAAATGGGCAACGAAAAAGCCTCTCTCGATGATTCCGACTGGCGAACGCTGAATCTGCCGCATGACTGGGCCGTTGAGGGCGGTTTTGACATCAATCTGCCGAATAATACCGGCAAACTGCCCTTCCCTGGTGTCGGATGGTATCGTAAACATTTCACCATTGATGCAGCCGACAGCGGCAAACGCATCTTCATCGACTTTGATGGGGCCATGTCGCACACAAAAGTCTGGCTGAACGACCAGTATATTGGTCAATGGCCCTACGGCTATGCTTCGTTCCGCCTGGAACTGACGCCGCACATCAAATTTGGTGAAGAAAATGTATTGGCAGTTCGATTAAACAACCCTGAAAATTCCTCCCGCTGGTATCCCGGCGGCGGTATCTACCGGCACACCTGGCTGGTCAAAACCAATCCGGTTCATGTCGCCCACTGGGGAACATTCGTCACCACGCCTGAAATCAGTGACAAAGCCGCCACCGTGAAAATCCAAACGGAAATTCAGAATCAAACAAGCCAATACGAAACAGTTATGGTCAATCACGAAATCGTATCGGCCGACCGCCCTGCCGAGATTATCGCAACGGCAAAAACGGCTGCTGTTTCGATTGCCGCCGGCAAGACGCAAAAAGCCGTCGCTACGGTCAAAATCCAAAATCCAAAACGGTGGGATATTGAAAACCCGAATCTGTATACGGTAAGAACAACTCTCACTAAGGCCGGTAAGACACTGGACGTTTACGAAACGCCCTTCGGTATTCGCACTATCTTATTTGATGCCGACAACGGTTTCCTGCTGAATGGAAAACGCGTCCAGCTCAACGGCGTGTGTATGCACCACGATCTTGGCCCATTAGGTGCGGCGGTCCATCGGCGAGCCGTCGAACGCCAGGTGGAAATTCTCAAGGAAATGGGCTGTAATGCCATTCGAACCTCACACAACCCGCCCACGCCGGAACTGCTGGAGGTTTGCGATCAATTGGGAATGCTGCTGATTGTCGAAGCGTTTGACTGCTGGAAGTGGCACAAGATGAAAAACGACTACAGCACGGTCTTTGAGCAATGGTATGAAAAAGATATCGTGTCACTCGTTCGCCGCGACCGTAATCATCCCAGCGTCATCATGTGGAGTACAGGCAACGAAATCCCTGAACAGGGCAGCGCGGAAGGCATACAGCGGTCCGCACATTTGACTAAGATTTTTCATCGTGAAGACCCGACTCGGCCTGTCACTGCCGGCTGCAGCTATCCTAATGCCGCCTGGAACGGATTTGGCGACACGCTGGATGTGTACGGTTTCAATTACAAACCACACATGTATAAAGAGTACAAAAAACGCCGCCCGGACATGCCGTTTTACAGCAGTGAGTCCTCCTCCTGCGTCAGCTCCCGCGGCGAATACTTCTTCCCGGTCAGCGAAGAAATGAACGGCGGCTTCTTTAATTTCCAGGTCAGCTCCTATGACCTGTACGCACCGGGCTGGGCGCAACCGCCGGATAAAGAATTCGAAGGACAGGACGGTACCGCTGCCGTCGCCGGTGAGTTTGTCTGGACAGGTTTTGACTATATCGGTGAACCGACCCCGTATAACCATGACGCCTCGTCACTGCTGAACTTCCATACAGAAGCTGAAAAGGCGGCCTACCAAAAGCAACTCGATGAAATGGGCGGCAAAACCCCTTCCCGAAGCTCTTATTTCGGCATCATTGATTTGTGCGGCTTCAAAAAGGACCGCTTCTATCTGTACCAGGCCCGCTGGCGTCCGGAGATGCCAATGGCACATATCCTGCCGCACTGGAACTGGCCGGATCGTGTGGGAAAAGTGACACCGGTGCATGTCTATACCTCCGGCGATGAAGCGGAACTGTTTTTGAACGGTAAATCGCTTGGACGGAAACGAAAATTAACTGCAACCGAAGATAAACCGGAACCGAGCATGAGCCTTGCAACCGGAAAGAACGCCGCCGCCGGCACCGAGGAAAAGGGTCGCGGCAATGTCGCCTCAAAAGCCAATGATGACGATTTAAGCACCCGCTGGTGTGCGTCTGACGGCAGCGAGAATCAATGGTGGCAGGTGGATTTGGGCAGTGTTCAGCCGATTAAAAGCTGTGTGATCTATTGGGAAACCAATTCCGGCAACTATGCCTATCGCCTTAAAGTCTCAAAAGACAACCAAAACTGGACAACGGTTGCCGAGGTGGATTATGAAGGCAGCAGCCCCCATTCGCTACTGACATTCGACGCGACCGGGCAATATGTGCGAATTGAATTTACAGGCCTGAAAAAAGGACGCTGGGCCAGCTTCAATGAGCTGCACGTGTTCAATCATGCCAACCCGAAGATTCTGGAAACTCAGAATAAGCTCTTTGACCGATATCGTATTCGCTGGAACGATGTAGTTTATCAGCCGGGTGAACTGAAGGTTGTCGCCTATAAAGACGGTAAAAAATGGGCCGAAGATGTCATGGCGACCACCGACGAAGCGACAACCCTAACCATCGAAGCTGACCGCAAAGTGATAGATGCCGACGGCCGCGATTTGTCATTTGTAACTTTAAAGGTCGTTGACAATAACGGGCTGATGGTGCCGCGTTCGAATCCGAAGATCAACTTCACGATTGACGGCCCGGGTGAGATTGTCGCCACCGGTAATGGCGATGCGACCGATCTGACCTCGTTTTTGTCGAAAGAACGCAACGCATACAACGGCATGTGCCTGGCAATTGTTCGCTCGCTGGAAGGCCAGACCGGCACAATTCGCATCAAAGCTGAATCGGACAGTCTGACTTCCGCACAAACTACGATCACCACTCAATAAATGAAGACAAGGATAAGGGCAGGCTTGGGCAACCAAGTCTGCCCTCTTTTGTCCCAATCAGGTAATAGCATACAGAGGACTGAATACATGCTTAATCAATGGCTTAATGATAATTCCGAGAACAGCTTGTGCCATGGGAATAATCAAACGAAGAAATGGACTTTGAACTTTCAAACCGCCCCGCTTGATCTCCGACTCCTGGCGATCTTTCTTTTTCTATGCCTGGTTCAAGCTGACATCAATGCAGCCAGGCCCAACATTTTGCTGTTATTTTCAGACGATCATCAAGTCGATCTGATCAATGCCCAGGGCAATCCCTATATCGACACCCCCAATCTGGACCGGCTGGTGACGGAAGGCCTAAGCTTCAACCAAACTTTCGCAGAGGTGCCCACCTGCCAGCCGTCCCGTGCGTCACTGCTGACCGGCTGCAGCGCTCTGACCCATCAGACCTTTCACCCCAATTACTCACAAACCTTTAACCGCAAGTTAGCCCGATGGCCGCAGGTCATGCAGGATGCGGGATATGAAACTTTTTGGACCGGCAAATGGAACAGCCATGGCCAACCGAAATTCTGGGGCATTACGAAGCAATCCTGCATCGCCACAGGCGGTATGGGACCACATATAAAAAGCTTTACCGAAGGTAAGAATACCTACGAAGGTTTTTCTTCTACCGTTTTTGCCGATGCTGCGATCAGGTATTTGAAGCAGCCTCATGAGAAACCTTTTTTCATGACAGTTGCTTTTACCGCTCCTCATGATCCCCGCACACCGCCCAAGAAATATCGTGACCGATATAAACCCCATCAAGTTCCTGTCCCGGGCAACTTCTACTCCAGTTATCCTTACGATGATGGATACCGCAAGATTCGTGACGAAAAGCTCCTGCCCTATCCGCGAACGGTGGATTCCGTCCGGCAGGAAATCGCCCTCTATTACGGTATGATCAGCCAAATGGATGAGCAAATTGGGCGCATTCTTGAAACACTCAAAGAAACGGGACTGGACAAGAACACCGTAATTATCTACACATCGGATAACGGCCTAGCCATTGGTCATCATGGATTAATGGGCAAATTCAGCTTTTATCGGCACAGTTTCAATGTACCTCTTATTATGAAAGGCCCGGGTATTCCCGCCGGCAAAGAGTCCAATCAGGCTGTCTACCTGCACGATCTCTTTCCCACAATTTGCGAGATGACCGGCATTGATATTCCGGACACGGTAGAATCCAAGAGCTTCCTGCCGATTATTCAGGGAAAGAACAAGCCCATCCATGAATATATCTTTGGAGCACTCTCTGATAGAAAACGCTCGGTCAGTACACTGGAGTATCGCCTGGTTCGTCACTACAAATCAGAAGATACTACTGACCTCGGTCCCAGCGAAAACCGGTATCTATTCTTTGACCTTAAAAAAGATCCGCTGGAAATGGTTGATCGCTACGGACAGCCGGAATACGCTGAAATCATTGCGGATCTTAAACAAGCCCTCTCTGACTGGCAGAAGCAAAAGAAAGACTTTGTGAACGCAGATATATTTTGATCTGAACGAGGTGTAATTGCGCATTGTGTTTAATCCTCAGACGTTTCGCACTGGATACCGGGTCAAGCCCGGCATGACAAATATTGACCGTATGGATTATTATGTAAAGATGCCCGGTTTCAACAGGCCGTAGGCATTGAAGCTGGTCTTTCGACACAGGACAATTGCCAAGGCTATCGTCAGGGTTGCTCCGGTGAAAATCGCAATCATAATCGCAATCTGATACATCACCGCCACGGACGGGTCGGCACCGCCGAGAATCACACCGGTCATCATACCCGGCAGTGACACCAGTCCAATCGTCGCCATCGAGGCAATCGACGGAGCCAATGCTTCATGGAGGGCCTCGGTCAGGTACGGCTTGGTCGCTTCGGCCAGCGTCGCGCCGTCGGCGAGCCGCTGCTGATAGGCCTTTTCGCCGGTGCGGATGGATTGGAAGAACTTTCGCAGGCCAATCACATCGGCCCGAAGGCAATTGCCCAGTATCATGCCGCCGATTGGAATGGCAAAGCGGGCCGCCAGCACATTCGGCTGCCAGAGAATGATGCCGACAAAATAGAACATTGGAACCAAAGTTCCCGCCAGCAGTGAAACAAACAGCGGAAACGCTAATGGGCGAAATCGCAGGCCCGAGTTTCGCAGAATGGAAAAATCGGCCACCACGATCATCACCAGCACCCACAGGCCGCTGAGCCACGGACGGTCGATATCAAACACCACCTGTAGATACAGGCCGACAAACAGCAGCTGCAGCGTCATGCGAACCACGGCAATCGCCGCCCGCCCCATCACTGGCACCTTTGCCCACAGCAGCACCGCAAACGGCACGATCAGCAAACCGTAACCGGCCACCAAGCCCCAGAGTTGAATCGGCGCATCAGGCATGGGCACCTCCCGTTTCCAGATCGACCTTTATATCGGCAATCTCCAACAGCATGTCATCATGCGAGACAAACAGGACAGTGCGTGACGACTCGGTGGCAAGCAATTCTTTGAACGCAGCCTTGCTGTGTTTATCCAGTGCGGAAATCGGCTCATCCAAAAGCAAAATCGGCCTGTCCAAAAGCAAAGCAATGATAAAGGCAATGCGCTGTTTTTCCCCGCCGCTGAGTTCAGCCATATCGCGGCCCAGCAGCTTATGCGGCAGATGCAGCAGATCGCAATAATCCTTCACTGTCTGCTCATCCCACGTCAAATGCGCATTGGCATGATAGCCAAAGGGCCGGCGGACACAGTCCAAAGCACTCCCCTGTCCCAAATCCGGCTCCTGCGAGACATAGGCGATTTTTCGCCGGAGATGCCAGACGCTTTTTCCGGTGAGTTCTTCGCCCCCAATGACAATCTGCCCGGCATCCGGCGTCACAAAACCCACCAGAGCCTTGAGCAGTGTACTCTTGCCCGAACCGGAACGGCCGTCAATGCACACGGTCTGTCCGGCCTGAGCCTCAAAACTCAAGCCGCTGAAAAGAGCCGCCCCATCCCGTCGGAGCATCAAATTGTCAACTGTTATCGTCATTTATGAACCACGGATTTCGCGGATATAGTCAGATTATGTATTTTAATCACTGAGGTCACTGACTATTTCATTATATCATTGTTCGCTATTTTTCATCGCGGCAAATTTCGTAGACACGGATTTTATTTTTCGAGAATAAGGGAACGTATAAGCGGCTGCGTTGTCGGTCAATGCCGATATCGGCGGCACTTTCGGCGTCGGCCAGCTTGATGACGGTTTTTCGGTCCGGTAAAACTGCAACGATCTGGTTGCCTTTGAAGTCTGAAAGAATGAATGTGCCGTCATCCAGAACCTCAATGCCGTCAAGATTGACAAAGTGGTCGGACAGTCCAAAAGCTTTGTGAGTATTTTTGCCTGACGGGTCGAGTTCATACACCTCATGCAGCTTCCAGCTAACGGCAAACAACCGGCCTTTCCAGGGAGTGATTCCGTTGATGTTTTCAACAGCCGGAATCTCCTGCACGGTCCCTTGCTGGTCGAGGTGGTACGCTTTACCGGCTCCGGAATCTGTTAACCAGAGGCTGGTGCCGTCAGTTGCCAGGTCGTTGAGCTGCTGCGTTTGATCCAGCGGAATAATCTCCACTTTTTTAGAACCGTCCAGCGATACACGTTTGAGCGATGCGTTGTCTGTAAAGTACAGCCAGCCGCCGCAAATGGCCATTCCCTTGGGCGTGTGGATCGGTATTTCAGGGGTTCCGATCAACCACTCGAGCTCCTTGATCTGACCATCACTGCTGAGCAGGGAAATGAACCCGTTGCCGTCATCGGTCCAGTACGCCTCTTCGGCAGTCACAATATTAGAAACATAGATATCGCCGGTGCTTTTGTCAACAACCACGCACTCCGGGATATCAAATCCGCCAACTTCCTTAATCAGTTTCAGCGAGATCGACATCGGCTGCACTGCAGAAGAATTTGAATGAACGTCATTTTCATCACACCCTGAAAACATGATCGCGATGATTGCTGTCAGAAGAATGAGTTGTTTGGACATCATGAATTATTTCTTTC
The DNA here is from genome assembly GCA_028282905.1 of Sedimentisphaerales bacterium. Lineage (GTDB taxonomy): Bacteria > Planctomycetota > Phycisphaerae > Sedimentisphaerales > Anaerohalosphaeraceae > 4572-13. The sequence goes on from JANQGW010000145.1 coordinate 13,574, forward strand.
AAAGATAGATGGATTATTTATCACCTCGCAGCCAATCCTGGAGGTGGTTGGCTAATAGTTCGATGTTTTGTTTTTCGAGGATGTGTGCTTTTATTTCGGCTGGGATTTTCAGCTTTGTCAGGGCCTGTTCGACGCGGGTCCAGAGTTGTTTTTTCTTTTTGGCGGTCTCAGCCAGGTACAGTTCGGTGACGATCTCCTGAAGGCGGGTCAGCAGGATGGTGTCGAGGTTCTTGTAATAGTTGCTAATAATCTTCTGCTGATGCGATGAATAGTCACGTTGCGCCACGGGTTATTTCCTTTTGAGTTTGGGTTATTATAAGATCGAGCCTTATTATATCGTCTTTACCGGTTTCTTGAAAGCAAAGATCATCGAGTATTATTTTGAATCCGTGAATTAGAAGTAGGTAGAATATCATAACCGCTGAGGACGCCGAGGATACTGAGATAAAATATATCAGCACACCGCCCTGTACGGACGTTACAATTTTCAAGATTTGACAGATTGCCCTACTATTTACTTGATTTTATGCAAAAACTGGCTGAAATTTGAATTGAAAGAATTTCATTTTGTGGTATAGTGCTGGCTTGAATGCACCGCAACGTCACCTTATTGTGAAACTGCGAACAACAAAGCTTCTTGAAACCGGACAGGAATTCATTAACTCATGGAAATCAAAGCATTTAAGGCTTATCGGTTTAACAAAGACGTGGTTGGCAATCCCGGCGACTGCATCGCCCCGCCGTATGATGTCATCGACGCTTCATTTCAGGACGAACTGTACAGCCGTAGCGATTACAATGTCGTGCGTGCCATCAAGGGCAAACAAACGGACGCAGACAGCGACGCGGACAATGTTTACTCGCGGGCGGCAGCGTACCTGCAAAAGGCCATTGAAGATGGTGCCTTGGTTCAGGAAAACAGCGACGCGATTTACGTCTATGTGCAGGACTTTGAGATTGCCGGGGTCGCTTACGAGCGAAGCGGCGTGATTGCCCTCGGCGGGTTGACGGCGTTTGGCGACGGCGTTCAGCCACACGAAAAGACACTGGAAGGCCCCAAGGCCGACCGGTTGAATCTGACGCGGGCAACAAGCTGTCAGCTGGGACAGATTTTCATGCTGTATGACGACCCGACAAATGTGGATCGCACGATTATCGACGCGGCTTTGAAAAAGGACGCTGTGGTCGATATGACCGATGAGGAACAGGCACGCCACCGGCTGTTTGTGATTGATGAGCCGGAATTGATCGAAAAGTTTATTGCCATGATGGCCGATAAGCAAACCGTGATTGCCGACGGCCACCACCGCTACGAAACGGCGCTGAACTACTGGAAAGAAACCGGCGACGAGCAGGCGGCGTTTCAGATGCTGACATTTGTCAACATGCGAAACGTAGGGCTGGTCATCCAGCCGACACACCGGTTGCTGATCAACATGGATAATTTCAATGTCGCGGCGGTGCTGGATGAACTCAAAGAAGAATTCGCCGTCACCGAATACACTTTTGGCAATGAAGCTGAAAAACAGCAGGCACAGGCCGCCATGTTTAACGCCATGAAACAAGGCGCCGACGCCGGCAAGAGCCTGTTCGGCCTGTACGCCAAAAGCAGCGCGTTTTACGCAATTGAACTGACCGACACGCAGGCGATGAAGGCTTTGTGTCCGGAAATGAGCGATGCCGCCCTGACGCTGGACGTTAACGTGCTGCATAAGCTGATTCTGGAAAAGCACCTGGGTATCTGTGACGCCAAACTGGCCAGCCAGAGTCACCTGGTGTATATTAAAGACCTTGGCGATGCGATCGAACAGTCGATTACAAAAGTGGACGGCGGGCAGAGCGAAGGCGTTTTCTTTATGAACTCAACCCGCATCGAGCAGGTGCAGGCAGTGGCCGAAGCCGGCGAAAAGATGCCGCAGAAATCGACGTTCTTTTATCCGAAGATTTTCTCAGGACTGACGATTCGCAAGCTGGATATTGCACCGATCGCCCCGCAGAATCCGTGTGAATCAGCGGCAGCAAGCCACTAATGAATTGACGATTGTCGATTGACGATTGATTATTGTTTAGATTCCCGCCGATACGGGAATGACGTGTTTTTGTAACTTTTTAAACAGGAGTGTAACATGACAGACTGGAAAAACCCGCCGAAACTGTTTATCCCGGGTCCGGTACACGTATTGCCGGAAATTCTGGAGCAGATGGCACGTCCGACGCTGGGACACCGCTTGAAAGAGTATTCCCAGCTGCACGGCGAAGTCGCCTCGATGCTCAAGAAGGCTTTATTCACCGATCAACATATATTCCTGAGTACTTCATCAGCTTCCGGCATCTGGGAAGCCAGTATCCGCAACTGTGTTCAGAAGGATGAAACCGTTCTCTGCTGTATGTGCGGTGCGTTCAGTGACAAGTTTGCTTCGGTTGCCAAGGCGTGCGGCCGCAATGTCGAAGAGTTTAAAATCGACTGGGGCCAGGCATTCACCGCTGAGATGATCGACGAAAAGCTGGCGACCGGCAAGTACCCGATCGTAACGATGGTTTATAATGAGACCAGTACCGGCCTGACCAACCCGGTGTATGAAATCAGCAAGATGATGAAAGAGAAATACCCGGATGTGCTGGTATTTGTCGATGTGGTCAGCGGTGTCGTAGGTCTTCCGCTGCATTTTGACGAACTGGGCTGGGATGTAGCATTCGCATCGGTCCAGAAGGCGTTTGCGATTCCGCCGGGATTCGCCGTTGCCGCCGTAAGCAATCGTGCGGTTAAAAAGAGTGCCAATGTGCCGGATCGAGGTTACTACTTTGACTTCCAGCAGTTTGCCAAGACCGAAGAAAAGGACCAGACCCCGACGACGCCGTCAGTGCCGCATATCATGGCCCTGCACTACAAGTGCAACATGCTGCTTGAAGAAGGCATGGAAAATGTCTGGGCACGGCATAAGGAACTGGGCGAATACGTCCGAGCCTGGGGTAAAGACCAGGGCTTTGAACTATTCCCGCAGGCCGGCTATGAGTCCAATACGCTGACAACTTTCAAAAACACCCGCGGCATTGATATTCCGGGCGTTAACAAGGCACTGCAGGAAAAACACAACATTGTCTTCGGAAACGGTTACGGCAAGCTCAAAAACGAAACCTTCCGTATCGCTCATATGGGTGACGTCACCAAGGCGGACCTGGAAGAACTGCTCAGATGGATTGAAGAAGAAATCAATTAATCCAGCAGTTTGCCCGGCTTAACTCGGATTAATGAGTTAATACCGCCGGAATAGTAAAAATTAAAAGGCTCGCGTCCCAAATCGCGGGCCTTTTTCATTTCTCCCACATCTATAACCAAATCTAACTTGTCCACTGTCTGAAACGTTAAGGACACATACCACATTTACCCTTAAATCAAATGAGTTCTTTCTTAAAACGGGACGATAAAGGGCCGATATAAGACATGGTAACAGGGAAATATCCACCGAAATCCGTTTTTTGGAATTATTTTTGTAAAAAAGAGTTTTTTTTGATTTCGATTGACTTTTGAGGTCCATTCTTGGTATAAATGGGTATCTATATGGGGGCTTTGTAGCTGAGCCAAGATGTCTTTAATTATTTTTTTTGCAATTGCCGCTTTCTGCGCTAATTGCAGAGTTTGCACACTCAGATTTATGCACCAATTGGGGGTTTTATAATGAACCGTAGAAAAATGGAACATGGCATAGACAGGATATTACGGAGTTTACAAATGAGCATGAGAAATGGAATTGCTGCATGTCTGGCAGCTTTACTCATCGTTACGGCCGCAAATCTTCAGGCAGGCAGAGCTATTGGAAGAGGAATGCCGAATGGAGAAAAAAGGGAGAAAGTACGCCAACATTTTCGTTTAAAACAATTCAATCAGAAGAATCTTTCTCTGCCTTCTGATCTTCCGGAAACATTTACGATTACTGTTGAACACCAGGGAAAGCCGAAGGAATTGTTTCTATGGCGTCACTCGGTTCGGTCAAAAAATTATAAAATTCGTATTTATAAAGAAGGTCAATATACGGATCATATTCCCGGCCCAGTCAAAACCTTCCGTGGCTTTATCGTCGATGAAATGGATTCTGCCGTCACAGCAACCTTGAATGATGACGGTTTAGCCGCAACAGTCTATAAAAAAGGAAAACCTCAGTGGTCGATCAAACCTTTGCGGCGGGCAGATAGATTCGCTGAGCGTCACAATCATATTGTCTATGATGCAGAAGACGAACTCCCTGAATCCGGTGTGTGCGGATTGAATGAGCTTCCGGACTCGGAAAGTCATCACCATGAAAGCGGCACGAATATCCCGACCACTGACACCGGTACTCCGGACTCTCATGAACCGGCAGGCCTGGAAATGCTACCCAGTGAACCCATCGACCCGGATGACCCGCTGGCGGCAACCGTTCCCGGCTGCAAAGTCTATAAAGCACAGATTGCCTTTGATACGGACAACGCTTTTTACAACGAAATGGGCTCCGTCTCAGCAGTAGAAGACCGAGTTGATGAGATTGTTAACAATTTGACACTGATTTATCTGCGCGATGCAAAGGTTTCTTTTGAACTGACGGGTTTGCTGATTCGAAGTACCCCGTATTGGAATTGGACTAAAAATAACGAAGATATTTATAACGGCGGCGGTCTTGGTGAATTTCGTACCAGTTGGGAAAACGGTTCGGCCGGAAATGGCGGCTTCACTTATGATTTTGGACATCTGATTACGGGCAGCAATGGTGGGACAGGCGTTTTAGGGCTGGCTTGGGTCGGCACGGTATGTTCAGGACACCGCTATGGATGGAGCGACAACAACTATCAGGTAATGGCGCATGAAATTGGCCATAACTGGGGACTGGGACACTGTGACGGCAATGGTGATTGCCATATTATGTGTTCCGGTTACGGAGGTTGTAACGGGAATCCCTCCTTTTTTGGCGATCCGGGCGCTTCGTATCTGGTCAATCGCGCTGATACAACATGGTGTATTGACGAAATCTCTCCATCCGCCAATCCGGATGTTCCGCCCAGAGCTTTTGATGACAACGTCGCTATTAGCAAGCCGGACCTGGACGCTCAGGGAAGTCTGTTGATTGACGTTTTGAGTAATGACCATGACGGCAACTGCGATGCCTTGACAATTGGCGGCTTGACCAGTCCGACTCCCCTGGGGGCCACGATCACTGAGTCCAGCGGCCAGATCCTCTATACGCCGTCAGCTTACGGAGCCATAGGAACTGATACGTTTACCTATACATGCAATGACGATAACGGCAACCAAAACACCGGCACCGTCACCGTCACGATTGATATTCCCGGCTTAGCGGGGTATTGGAAAATGGATGAAACCAGCGGCGCCACCGCTCATGACGCCACCCCTAATGCCAAACACGGTTCTCTCAACGGTGAGTTTTCTTTTGATACCAATGCCGTCGCAGGCCAGTTTGGCAACGCCCTGTCATTTGACGGTACCGATGACTACATTGACGTCCCGGATGGTTTCGCATCGTTTGATACCGGCATCACAGTGTCTGTTTGGGCCTATCCGACAGCGGTCAAAAACTGGTCACGCTTTTTTGATTTTGGCAACGGCTCAGCGAATAACAATATCCTGCTGGCACGTCGCAGCACTTCTAACGATTTAACATTTGAAGTGTATGACGGCTCTTCCGGCGGCGGTCAGGTCACAGCCGCCGGCGTAATCGAATTGAACAAATGGCAGATGTTTACCGCCACGATGGATGCTGACGGTAATGTCAAACTGTATAAAAACGGCATCGAAATCGCCAGCGGCCAAAGCACTGTTCCGGTTGCTGTTGTTCGCCGGAATAACTACATCGGCCGCAGTAACTGGGGTAATGATGACTATTATCAAGGTTATCTGGACGATGCGAGAATTTACAGTACTGCCCTGAGTCCATCACAGATTCAGGACATTATGTCCGGAGGAGCAGCCGATGGGCCATCTCCGTACGATGGAGCCGGAGGTGTTTTAACGGCAAATACAAGTCTTCAGTGGGCCATGGGGGCAACTGCCGCTAACAACGATGTTTATTTCGGCTCCAGCTACAATAGTGTTGCCAATGCAGGTATTGCCTCGCCGCAGTACAAGGGACGCCAGAGTGCGTCCTCTTACGCCCTGCCGATATTACGGTCGAATACCCTATATTTCTGGCGCATTGACCAAGTCACCGCTGACGGCACAATCATCGCCGGCCCTGTCTGGCAGTTTACAACCGGAGGCAACCTGGGCGGAATTACCCGCGAAGCCTGGCATAACATCGGTAGCGGAAACGGTATCTCCGATCTGACTGGGCATGCCAATTATCCAGATAATCCGGATATCAGTGAGATCATCAATAGCCTCGAAGGCCCCACAAACTGGGCCGAACAGTATGGTTCACGCATTCACGGTTTCCTGGCACCGCCGACCACCGGCGATTATACCTTCTGGGTTGCCAGTGACGACAATGGCCAGCTCTGGCTCAGTACCGATGCTGATCCGGCTAACGCCGCTCAAATCGCTCATGTACCCGAATGGACGAATTCGCGTGTCTGGGACAAGTATCCCGCCGACCAGCAGTCCGATCCGATCCCCTTAACCGCGGGAGCTGTCTATTATATCATGGCCCTGCAGAAAGAAGGCGGCGGTGGTGACAACCTCGCGGTCGCCTGGTCCGGTCCGGGCATCTCTCAGCAGGTGGTCCCGGGCACTTACCTGGCACCGTATGAACCGGGCTTGAGCTGGGGACCGGCGTTTGACGCCAATCCGTTGATCACCGATAACGCCGTCGAAGGATATGCTTACAGCGGCACTGTCGCCGGAAGCGCGAGTGCCCTGGACGGTGGCGCTGTGACCTATTCAAAAGCGGCCGGCCCGCTCTGGCTGTCGGTTGCTGCTGACGGTACCCTGTCTGGCACGCCGGGCAATGGCGACATCGGCAATACGACCTTTACGATTGCCGCGACGGACAGCCATGGTCAAATCGGTACCGCAACGCTGCAATTGGCCGTCTTGGGCACCTTCACCGGTGAACTGGGTCTAGCCGACTTTGCGGCCATCGCAGCCCGCTGGCTGGAAACCGGCTGTGTGGATACGCCCGCCTGCGGCGGCGCGGATCTCAGCGGCGACAACGAGGTTACTACTGATGACATTCTCGCGTTTGCCGATATGTGGATGATTGACAAGCCCTACGGTAAACTGGTTTCACAGTGGACCTTTGATACAGACGGCTTGGATGAACTCTCTGGCCACAACGCTACGTTCATCAATGGCGCTGCCATCAATACCGCTGACGCCAACATCGGCACCGGCTGTCTGGAACTGGACGGCACCGATGATTACGTCGAGATAACCGACTACAAAGGCATCATCGGTATCGGTGCCCGCACCTGCAGTGCCTGGATCAAAACCACACAAAGCACGGCAGGAGAGATTATGTCCTGGGGTATAGAGAATACCGGCGCCAAATGGTCTGTCCGGATCAAGAATGGGCAATTCAGCGTCCGCGTCCTTGGCGGCAATATATTCGGCTCGACCTTAATTAATGATGACATCTGGCATCATGTTGCGGTCACTTGGGATCCCGGCGACGATAACATGCTCTCCAACGCCAAACTCTACGTCAATGGCGTCGAAGAAACCATCAGCAGGCTCTCCGATGTCGAAATTAATACCGGCAGTGACGAAGATTTAATACTCGGCAGTTTTCTAAACGCCAATTATTTCCAGGGGCTGATCGATGATGTGCGTATTTATGACAGAGCGTTGACCGCCCCGGAAATCGAGCAACTGGCCTCCTTTGCTCTGCAT
>JANQGW010000185.1 GCA_028282905.1 Sedimentisphaerales bacterium
GGTCAGGTAATCCTGCTGATCAAAAATGAAGCGGCGTTCAAGGCCGAATACGGCATTAACAGCTTAAATGGAATTACGTATTACGAATGGCTCAACGGCAGTCTCAGCAACGGCGGTGAAAAACCGGAACTGCAAATGCCCGGTGACATCAATGCCCAAGGCCAACGGCAATACATCCGCATCGACCGTGTCAGCTACGACGACAAAGCCCCATGGCCCACCGAACCGGACGGCACCGGGCAATCCCTGATCAAACCGGCCGCCAAACACAATCTCTACGGCAACGACATACAAAACTGGCAAGCAGCAACACCCACGCCGGGAAATTAAAAAAATATTCAATTGGGATACAGTCTCAGAAAGAGGTTTGAGTGATAAAAGATCATATCCACTTTAAAGCAGCCGTGTTATTGTTAATCTTTCTCTGTAGTTTTAGCAGTTACTGTCGAGCCGAAACTGGTCCTTTGGAACCATTTAATCCCGAATGGACGCCGGAGGTAGTATTCGATGACAAACCGGGTCTGGTTGAATTCTACTGGAAAGCGTGGCAGCTTGCCTGGGACCATGTGCATATTGACGAAACGGCACCGGTTTCCCCCTTTATGGACGAGGCATTTCGAAATGGACGCATTTGGATTTGGGATACGTGCTTTATGGGCCTGTTTTGCAAGTATGCACCGGACCGTTTTCCCGGCGTCCAGAGCTTTGAAAATTTTTACAAAGTATTACATGACGGCATCAGCAGTTCACAGGAGATTTGTCATCCGAGCAATCCGCCGCTGTTTGCCTGGGTGGAATGGCAGAATTACAAGTTTACCAATGACAAGGCCCGACTGCACTGGCTGTTGGAGGACACTCAGTATCTTCAAAAACATTTTACATTTATGGAAAACAGCTATGACGGCCAGCCTGTGCCGGGATGCCAGGTGGGAATGTATCTTGAGCGTTCGGTTGATGATGTGGGGTATGTGTGGTGGTCCAATGCCAGCGGTATGGACAACAGCCCGCGTGAACGCAGTTTCCAGGTCTATTGGGTTGATGCGATTTCACAGCAGGCACTTTCGGCATACTATATCGCCAAAATGGCCGAGGAGATCAACAACACGGCTATCCGCGATGAATATCTTGCCCATTACAACAGCTTTGTGAGCCTGATTAATACCCATTATTGGGACAGTCAGGACAACTTCTATTATGATATCAAAGAAGGCACGCATGAGTTTAACTATGTCAAGACGATGGCCTCTTACTGGCCGCTGCTGGCTCGCGCTGCCAGTGCTTCGCAGGCTCAGCACATGGCCAATTATGCGACCGATCCACAGATTTTTGGCGGCACGGTGGCATTTCCCGCATTAGCTCGCAATGATCAGGATTTTGACCCGTTGGGTCGTTACTGGCGCGGGGGAATGTGGCTGCCGACGGCCTATATGGGTGTTAAAAGCCTCGAAAACTACGGTTTACAGGAAACCGCCGACACAACCGCCAGAAGCATTGTTGACCATATGTATAATACCTATACCAGCTTTTTCCCGGCGACGATTTGGGAATGTTACAGTCCGACTGAACCGAAGCCTGCGACTAAACACAGCAACACCGATCAGGTACGCCCCGACTTCTGCGGCTGGTCGGCACTGGGACCGATTTCTTTGATGATTGAGAACTATCTTGGTTTCCATACAGTTGATGCACAGGCCAACAAGATCCAATGGCGCAAATACCAGACCGGACGCCACGGCATCCGGAATCTGAAGTTCGGCAATATCATTACGCATATCGTTGGCAACAGCGACTCCTTCACTGTCTGGAGCAGCGGGGCTTATACCTTATCAGTGAATGGAACCGATTATTCGATTGCCGCCGGCACCCAAAGCTGGGGCCCCAATCCGCCCACGATTGAAGGAACACCCGGGACATGGCCGCCACTGCCGCCGGAGAGAATGACAGCTTTCGATGATTTCAATTATACCGATGGACTTTTGGCAGGCAATGATGGTGGAACAGGATGGGATGGTCCATGGTCAGACACATCCGGCACTGCGGCGACGGTTATCAATGGTGTTGCTCAAACTTCATTCTCCGGCCCAGGTAGTTCACAAGTGCAGCGTAATCTGGCTTCAGCGATGTCCGACGCCTGGATACGCGCAACTGTACAAAAACTGGAAACGGCCGGCGTTTCAGAATCCTATGGTGGTATCGGACTCTACGAGGGGAGTACGGAAAGAGCTTTAATCGGCAACTTCTGGCCGGGTGTTGCAGCGGATGTCTGGGGTGCCGGCCCGAATACGGGACAGGGGGAAATTGCCGGTAAATTGGTTTCGACATTGAGCGAAGTGTTTGTTTATGTCGATTCAAATGAAACGAAGCTGTGGATTAACCCTGTCGATCCCAACAACTTAGGTGAACCCGATGCCATTGGCGGTGGAGTGGGGCGGTTCGATCGAATCGTCCTGCGTTGCGGTACAAACGCTGGTGAAATGGAAACCTGGCAGTTTGACAACCTCATAATTGGTGAGACATTCGAGGATCTTTTCTTGCCGCCTTGCGCAGGTGTTAAATTTGACGGCGATATTGATGGCGATTGTCTGGTGGATATTGTCGATTTACTTCTTTTAGCGCAGGAATGGATGTATAGGGCGGTCGTGACAGAGGCTGATATCAATGAAGACACCAATGTCGATCTTGCCGATTTAGTATATATTGGACGTGACTGGATTGGTCAATAAACTGTGTTCCAATGATAAGGTTGTCTGACAAATAGCCGACTAAGATTTTCGCCGGCATAATTGATTATCATATTTTGCTATACCGAATGTCTCCCTCCATATTTTGGCATGTAACACTTTATATCTAAGTTAGTTACAGTATTTCATAATAGAGACCACTTCTCTGTTATTATGGCTCACTGTTATAACTTTCTCCTCTGTAAACTATTATAATGAAAAGAGTTGCGTGTTTTGATGTTCCACTGTTCCTTTAAAGTGTGTATTTTCGCTTACTTTCACTTTGACAGTTGATTCTAAAACAAAGAAAAAGTCTATCCTGATCCCTTTGTGTTAATATTTTATAAAGTTTATAGGTCAAGTTTTCATATTTCTTCAAACTCTGAACAGCAGAAATAAGTAGTTATTTTCATATTTTTAAACAATTTGATCATTTTTACACCTGAATATTATAGTCTATGGTAATTCTGTAGTGAGAAGAATGGTTCAAGGTTTATTTCGTTTTCATTAATACACGGAAAATAACGCATGAGCGACTTTCAGAATACAGACTGCCGGGAGAATGACAGGCATGCCCAATATATCGAGTTACTTATGGGGAATATGGATTCGATATATCGATATATAATCGCGATGGTGCCGCGTTCTGCTGATGCCGATGATATTCTGCAGGAAACTTCAAAGCTGATATGGGAAAAATTTGAAGACTATAAGACCGGGACAAACTTTAAAAATTGGGCGCTTACCATCGCGCGTTATAAAATCCTGAATTATTATCGCTCCAATCAGCGAAACAAAGTGAAGTTTTCATCTCAAACGATTGATGCGATCAGCGACTATTTAGCGGCGCATAAAGAAAGCGATGACAAGGACTTGGAGCTTCTGCAGGAGTGCCTCTCGAAGTTAACGGATAAAGACCGTACGCTAATCCAGCAGAAATATGCACAAAAAATTACAACGAAGCAACTGGCCATTCAATTTGGCCGATCTGTTTCCGGCCTGTACGGCACATTAGCGAGAATTCAAAGAGCTTTGGTGGACTGTGTACAGCGAAGTCTAAGGTCAGAAGGGTTTATTCGATAGCATGGATATTAAAGGAAAAACCGAACTGAGCAGCTTGATTATAGAGTCTTTGGATGGAAACATTACGCCTGAACGGCTAAAGCGGCTTGACCAGTTATTGTCTCAAGATCAAGACGCGGTCGAATACTATGTTCGCCATTTGAGGATATATTCCGCGTTTGTCAGAAGAGGGCAAGTCTATTTCGATACCAACAAGCCGGATATTCGCAACATGGAATTGTGGGACGAATTAGCTGAATATGAGAAAAATGCCCCCACGATTGAGATTGAAACACCGGAGTCTGCGGAAGCACCGATTGAAGTGTTAAAGTTCGAAAAAAGTCCCCGGGTGATTAATAAGTTTTCGTTGTTCTCTGCCTTCATTTCAGCGGCCGCAGCAGTACTTTTCGTGTTGATCTATGTGAAATTTGCTCCGACAGTGGCTTCATCCGTAGCGACAATTGAAGACAGCGTGAACGCACAATGGTCACCGAGTGAATATCCAACAAAAGTTGGAGAGCGTTTGTGGAATAACGAGGGGACTCGGTGGCTGCAAAAAGGAATGATTAAACTTGCGTTCGATTATGGCGCTGAAGTCATTATTGAGGGACCTGCTGAATTTAAGCTGGAAAGTCCGGAGAAGATGCATCTGTATTCAGGACGGCTCTATTCGACGGTTCCCAGTGGTGCGACGGGCTTTATTGTCCAGACGCCGTATTCGACGGTGATTGACCTTGGGACGGAATTTGGTGTCAAGGTTGATTTTGACGGGACGACGGATGTCCACATGTTTAAAGGCAAGGCCTCACTGATTCCCGGCAGTGTTGGTGAAAAGAAAAAGGGTGTAGAATTGATTGCCGGCCAGGCCAAGGCCGTGGCGTCGAATGGTCATGTGCAAAAAATTGAGCTGGAAACCAGGTCATTTGTCCGAAAACTTGACTCAAAGACAGGAGTGCTCTGGCGGGGTGAGTCTCTCAATCTTGCCGATATAGTTGGCGGCGGTAACGGTTTGGGAACCGGTACTATAGGTACTGGTCCGGCTTTGCCTGATGGGCATCTTCCCAAAAAAGTGACGCATACAAATTTTCACACCAAGCCTGAATACAATTCTGTTTTATGGTCTGACTTTATTGATGGTATTTTTGTGCCGGATGGTGAAATGACGAATGTGGTTTCCTCTTTGGACCACAAGTTTTCCGGTTTCCATGACACTTGCGGTGATGCGGTTTTGCCGGTATTGAATGGCATGCCGTTCCGAGAGCAGAACCTGTCTGACGGTATTCTGGATGCGGGTGTTCAACTGGATTCCAAGGTGTATGGGACTCAAGAAAATCCTGCGATCGTAATGCATCCGAACGCAGGTATTACTTTCGACCTGGATGAAATACGTAAAGAATTCCCGGGGTATGCAATAACCGCCTTTAGGACCCGATGCGGTATCTCAGAGACCGTTATTGAGCATGGTACAAGGAAGGAACCAAAGGCTGATTTCTGGGTGCTGCTTGACGGTCAACAAGTGTTTGCAACGCAACGCGACATGTCAATCGGTGAAGTTAAAGAGATCGATATTTCTATCGATGAAAACCAGCGGTTTTTGACATTAGTCACAACGGATGGTGCCGATCAGATCGAGTCTGACTGGTGTTTATTCGCAGAACCACAATTGGTATTGGAGTAGTGTAGTTGACAATTTAAAAAGGTGAACCATCCCATATCCTGGCAGATTCGATGGTTCACCGGGGCTGTATGAATGCGGATTTTATGCGCGCCCATAGCAGCTTTTTTAATTATAGCGTGTTCAAAAATAGAAGTCAATGAGAAGATAAAAGCACAGAAAAGGATTGGAAAGACATGGATACAAGAAAGAAAAGCAGGGGATTTACACTGATTGAGTTGCTGGTGGTCATTGCGATTATCGCCTTGCTGATGGCGGTTGTCATGCCCGGGCTTAGGGCGGCAAAAAGGAAAGCCCAGTCAACGATATGCATGACCAATGTCCGTCAATGGGGATTGTTTTATTCACTTTATGCCAATGATTATGACAGTAATTTCCCTGAATATATCGTCCCGGATCACTCATACATGGAATCGCTGCGGTCCTACTATGATGACATCAACAAACTCAGGACGTGTCCTTCTGCAAAGAAAGTATCGTCTGCTAATCCCACTGGACTGGAGCCCCAAAGTTACTTTGGCAGTACGTTTAATGCCTGGCAGATCGACCCGGTCGCGGCCTGGCTGGATGATGAGGATTGGGGCCTTGGGAGCTATACGGAAAACTCGTGGATAAGGAAAATGGCATATCCGGAGAAGGAATGGGTGAAGTTAAGCGCAGTCAAAGTGACGTCGAAAGTTCCTCTTTTACTGGACGGCCGATGGCATGACAGTCATGTTGAAAGTATTGTGCCCTCAGTGCCAAGCCCAGTTGCAGAAACTGCTTTATATAATATCGGCAATTGGAGCAGCATCAGTACGTATGTGATGCGGCGGCACAAAAAAGGTATTAACGGTGTGATGGTCGATTTGTCAACGATTAATATCAGCGCCGAGGATCTTTGGTCTTATAAGTGGCATAAGCAGTTTGAAAGTAAACGGGATGTCAATCTGGATTGGCTAAGGAGTGACTTGTAATAGTTCACAGGTAGTGAAGTGTGTGTTTCCAATTGTGTGAATGGAGTATGGAGCCGAGTTGACTCGGCAGACAGTGAACCTTTTGCAAGCGGTTTGCAGGAGGGTGTGAAAAGTTAATGTAGTATTTTGTGGAGGCAGTAAAGATGAAAAAATTAATGTATGTAATGATGTGTTTGATTGTTGCCGGCGGTGCGATGGCTTCGATTATTCAGCCGACCGCTGTTGTCAGTGACGAGTATGTTCTGATTGGTGCCAGTGAAACGATTAACAATGCGGGCATGAACACCCCGGTTAACGGCGGCGACTCGCTTGCGTCTGCCACGGCAGCAACTCACGCCTTTGGCGGAACTTATAATCAGTCGTATGTATCGAGCGATCCGGGCGGATACCCGTCGGACTTTTTTGACAGTCTTCCCGGTGGTGACACCGATGTGGACATTGTCTATGACCTGTCCGGCGGCGGCGATCTGACGATTGGTTCAGTACTTCTCTGGCAGTATGAGAATAATGGCGGCGGGGCTGCTAACGTTGGTAACGGTGCCCGGACGATTGAAATCCGTGTCAATACCGAGGCAGAAGGCAGCGAGGTATTTGCCGGCGCCGCTACGATTGTGACACTGCTGCCGGTCACGGATGGCGATGAGGATTCGCTTAACGACCTGGCTGGTGTCAACTCTGCTCAGGTATTTGCCTTAGATGCGATTGCATCGGGCCGTTATGTTCAGTTGTCGATTACGGACAATTATCTCGGGCAGCAGGGAATTACCGCCGGCGGTGACCGCGTCGGTCTTGGCGAAGTTCGCTTTGCCAGTGAAGTTCCCGAACCGATGACACTGGCGCTGTTGGGGTTGGGTTCTCTGGCATTGATTCGCCGCAAGAAGTAAAGATGTTCTCGTGATCTGTGGAGGCAAACCCTCCACAGGTCTTTTGGATATTAAGGGGGCAGGGGGGCTTGACCCGGTCCGATATACGGGTTTTCAGACTGCTGTTGTTTTTGGCGATGCTGAGGAGATGTTTTAGGACAGTTTAAACTGACCTTTGTTACTTTTATTTTAGGAGTTGTGATTATGTACAAAAAGATGACTTGTTTACTGTGTTACGTAGTACTGGGTATTGCCGGCAGTGCCTTGGGCGCCGA
The DNA here is from genome assembly GCA_028282905.1 of Sedimentisphaerales bacterium. GTDB lineage: Bacteria > Planctomycetota > Phycisphaerae > Sedimentisphaerales > Anaerohalosphaeraceae > 4572-13. Next base: position 7,552 of record JANQGW010000185.1, read on the forward strand.
TATTAATCCCAGTGCCACGATCATTCAGCCGACAGCAGTGGTTAGTGAAGAGTATGTCTTCAACAGCGCTGCTGACACGATCAGCAATGATCGGATGGCAACGGCGGTTAATGGAGGTGACTTGTTGACCGCGGCGATTGCGGCCGAGCATGAGTTTGGCGGCACCTATGACGGGTCGTATGTCTCGACCGATCCGGGCGGATATCCCTCGGACTTTTTTGCCAGCTTGCCCGGCGGTGACACCGGCGTGGACATCGTGCTGGACCTGACCGGCGGCGGCGATACCGCGGTCGCGGGCATTGTTCTTTGGCAGTACGAAAACAACGGCGGCGGGGCGGCTAATGTTGGTAACCATGCTCGCACAATTGAAATCCGCGTCAACACCGAGGCCGAAGGCAGTGCGACATTTGCCGGAGCCGTCACAACCGTGACACTGCTGCCGGTAACTGATGGCGACGAAGATGCGACCAATGACATGGGGGGCGTCAACTCGGGTCAGGTTTTTGCCCTGAGTTCTGCTGCGACAGGTCGGTATGTTCAGCTTACGATTACGGACAATTACGTTGATGAACAAGGTATTACCGCAGGCGGCGACCGCGTTGGGTTTAGTGAAGTTCGTTTTACGGATTTATATCCTTTTGTCTTGGTGAACGCATCGAATCCGGAACCTTATGATACTGAATCGGATGTGCCTCTGGATACGGATTTAAAGTGGGATAATCCTGCCGATTATAATGCCGCCAAATTTGTTCTCGATTTCCGTGCCGATGATCCCAATTGGCTCGATGTAGCCAATACGACGACTATTGATCCTGTTGTTGACCTCGACCTTGACGGCGACTCGGATACAACCCAAGCGGATGTGCCGGTTGCTCTGGTTACCGACACAACCTATTTCTGGCGGGTGACTTCGTACGAACCGAATGCGCCGGCGGATATTCCTCACGTCGGCCCGACTTGGAGTTTTACGACAGTTCCTTCGGTCCCGGTCATTACACAGGAACCGGTTTCTGCAACTGTTGCAAATGCTGGGGATACTGCGGAGTTGTCTGTTACGGTTGACAGTATCTCAACGCCTCATTATCAGTGGAAACAGTATGTTGACGGCATAAATGATCCCAATGTCGGTGCCGATGCCAGCACGCTGACGATTACAAATTTCCAGACGACGGATGAAGCTCTGTACTATTGTGTTGTCAGTAACGATGGTGCTGCAACTGCGACATCAGAAAAAGCATCGCTGGTGATTGAGCGACTGGTCTCACATTGGAAGCTGGATGTGGCTGCTCCTTACGCTGACGCTGAAGGAACGAATACGTTGACTCCCTTCGGCGATCTTGGTCTGCCGACCACCGGTGTTGCTGGTCAGATTGATGAAGCCGTTAACTTTGACAGTTCTGCTGATCCGAATGGTCAGTATCTGGAAGCCCCATACGCCGTCGCGTTGAACCCGGCTAACTTCACCGTCTCTGCCTGGGCGAAGGTTGATGCCGGCAGTACTGGGCATCGTGCGGTGTTGAGTGTGCGTGATGAAGCCCCAGGTACAGAGGGATACGTTCTATATGCAGAACCAGGCAACAGATGGCAGTTGTATGCCGGGACGGGAACTGAGGCTTCCTGGAGCATTCTCACAGGCGGCTCAGTAGTTGAAGACACTTGGATGATGGTCACAGCGACATTTGAGGCGACTGGAAGTGAAGTCAATGGCGGTCTTACCGGTGAGTATATTCTTTACGTCAATGGTGCCGCTGTCAGCAGTGCTTCCGGTGACCATGCCCCCAATGCGGCGCAAGGTGTTCTTATTGGTGCCGGTAGCAACCAAACGGATCCTCGCAACTTCTTCTTTGCAGGTGATGTTGATGATGTTCGTATTTACAGTAAGGTCTTGACTCCGCTTGAAGTGGCAACCCTTTATACCGATGGTGACCCCACGGGCTCTGTTTGCCTGGGCGGCAACCCGGCAATGGATATTGCCAATGCGGATACCGGTCTGGTGCTGGGTGACCAGGACTTCGAAGGTGACTGTAAAGTCAACCTGTATGATTTTATGGCACTGGCCAACGGATGGCTGGAATGCAACCTGATTCCGACCACTCTGTGTAACTAAGTGACACAATTCTATTGTGACGGAATTAGTTAACGAATGCTTTACTGAGGACTGTTTCCGGTGTTTTGCCGGAAACGGTCCTTATTGTCAAAAAGTGGTGTTGAAACTGTATAACACAATGCGGAGTTATACAGTATAGAAGTTACCCCAAAACCTCCGGGAAAGGCTGTTGCTGCCATTTTGTGCATCAACACCAAGAGTTTTTGGGATAGATTCTAACGATATTGTTGTGAAGCCAAAATCGGGGGTTTTTGTCGTATATGTGTATACCGCGGCATATTTACTTCTTAATCGTATGCTGTGCTGTTGATAATAATGTGTTGGAGGAGAAAGCCTTGTTGCCGGTCGGCATCGGTCGTTAGTGATGAATATGTATTTATTGGCAGGTAATTGGCTGGCAGATGTCCAGTAAACCTTGCGGGACTTTCCTGACCCTGGGCAGATTTTGAATGGCTTTTTGGAGTCATTGATGGTAAAATTAAATTCTGATATTGTTTGGATTTAGGGGGTTATCGTGCGTTGTCCGATGATTATAAGATGTTTGGTGCTATGCGTTCTTTGTCTGTCGTTAAATGCGATTCTGCCTGCGGGCGACTGCACAGGATTTTATCTCGGTGATGTAGATGGTGACTGTTCGGTTGGATTAGGCGATTTGGTGGTTTTAGCCCAGTACTGGATTGACGCGTCCCCGTGCAGTGACTATGCCTGCGGCGACTTGGATGAAAGCGGCACGGTGGATATCGCCGATTATGCCGTTGTGGCCGACCAGTGGCAGCAGAGTGTCAGCGTGGTTATCACTGAGTTTCTCGCCAGTAATGACGATGAAATAAACGGACTCAAAGATGAAGACGGCAGTAACTCCGACTGGATTGAATTGCGTAATTATGCCTCTTATCCGGTGAGCTTGAATGGCTGGTACCTGACCGATGACAAAAAAAATCTCGATAAGTGGCAGTTTCCGGATGTCACTTTGAATTCCGGCCAATACCGGATCGTCTTTGCGTCCGGCAAGGACCGAACCGATCCTTCGAGTCCACTGCATACGAATTTTTATCTGGGGATTACCGGCGAATATTTAGCACTGGTTGCACCGGATGGTAAAACGGTCGTCAGTGAATATCGCGATGTGCCGGCTCAGTACGAGGATGTCTCCTATGGTTTGGCGGTGCGAACCAATGAATATCTGCTGACCGGAAACTATTTTCTGTCACCGACGCCTTTGACGGCTAATAGCGGCCCGTATAACAATCTGGGGCCGGCGATTTCAAATGTCACGCATACGCCGCTGCGACCGATGGATGCTGAGGATTTGATGGTGACTGCTACCATTGTCGAAACACAAAAACCCGTCTCATCCGTCCGGCTCTACTACCGAACCCACTACGGATCAGAATTCTCTGTGCCGATGTTTGATGACGGTGCCCATAATGACGGCCTCGCCGCCGATGGAGTGTATGGGGCTTTGATCCCCGCCTCTGCTGCGACGAGCGGTCAGATGCTTCGTTATTACGTCAAAGCCGTTGATATCTCCGGCGGTGAAAACCGGCTGCCGCTGCCGCTGGATTTATCCGGAAACAATCAGTCGCCTGAATACTTTGGGACGGTGATTGCCAACCCGTCAGTCACCAGCAATCTGCCGATTTTTGAGTGGTTTACATACAATGCAAGCGCTTCTCACACACGAACCGGTACGCGGGCGTCGGTCTATTATCAAGACCGGTTCTATGACAATATTTTTGTTCGCCAGCGCGGCGGATATACCAATGCTGCATCTCAAAAGTTTAATTTCAATAAAGGATATGGCTTCTATATCAATGACGAATTGGATAAGCTCGGCGAGATTAATCTGAATGCGCAGGGAGCCGATCCTGCGTTTATCCGTCAATCCCTGGCATTTGAAGTACACCGTTTGTGCGGCGTGCCGGCCTCCGAATCCTTCCTGACTCTTATGCAGGTCAACGGTGGGTTTGACCGTGTTGGAATTCTGATTGAACAGGTGGATGAAGACCTTCTCAAGCGGTATGACCTGGACCCGGAAGGGGCATTATATAAATTTGTGCAGCGGGTTAATCTGGATCCCGTTTTCAATGATACCATCACGGGCATTGAGAAGAAAACCCGTCAGTGGGAAGATTTGTCAGACCTTCAAAGTGTGGTGGACGGTCTGAATGCCCCGACGGAAACCGAACGCAAAAACTTTGTATTTGATAACCTGAATCTGCCGGCAATTATGAATTATCTTTCGGCTCGATGTCTCACGCAGGATACCGATGATGTCCGAAAGAACTTTTACTTCTATCGCGATACGAATGGGACCGGTGAATGGCTGCTTCTGCCATGGGATAAGGACTATTCGTTTGGTGTTATCGGTGACGGCGGCACCTATTATAATCATCCCCTCTTTGGTGACTATGCGCATCGCAAGAACAATGCGAACCAGTGGAATGTCCTGTATGAAGTGCTGTTTAACATGCCGGAAACTCGTGAAATGTATCTTCGCCGTCTGCGAAGCCTGATGGATCAATGGCTGCAGCCGCCGGGGACACCGACTGACCAGTTGTTTTTTTTTGAGGCCAGATGCGATGAAGTGGCCGCTCCAGCGATGCCGCATATTGGGATAAGCTCATATATCAATAGCATGAAGAACTATTTCCCCGGACGAAGAAATGATCTCTATGTTACCTATGGTCCCTCCGGCTCAGAGCCTCTTATTCCGGAGTCACTGGCCGGCAGTACCGAACTGGTGGTGACAGATACATTGATTTCAGGCGTACCAGGTATAACAACGGCCCAGTATCATATCCCATCCGATGGGAGTCTGGGCTTGACATGGACGGAGAATGATTTCAGTGGCTCTTGGTCCACGGGGTATACGGGAATCGGCTATGAACGCAGTCCCGGCGATGCGGTCAACTATAGCGATTTGATTGCAACGGACATTAACTCCCAGATGTCCGGTCGAAAGTCCTGTTATATTCGTATCCCATTTACGATTTCCAGTCCCGATGACTACGATTCACTGGTATTATCAATGAAATACGACGACGGCTTTGTGGCCTACATCAACGGCACAGAGGTCACACGCCGCTATTTCTCCGGAACTCCGGCATGGAACAGCGGGGCCGCCGGCGGCAGAAGCGACAGCGCCTGCAAAGTTTTTGAAGAAATCATCATATCGGATTCCGCGTTGGTTGCCGGTGAGAATATATTGGCCATCCATGCGCTCAATAACGGTTCTACCAGCAGCGATTTACTGATCTTGCCGGAATTAAAAGGCGCCGTCAATACCATCGTCAATCCGGTTGTGCTGGATGTTGACATAAACAATGTTGAGTTTAACCCGGCTTCCAGTATTCAGGATCAGGAGTATATTGAGATTGTCAACAATTCCGGTGTCGCTGTTGACCTTTCCGGCTGGCATCTGAGCAGTGCCGTTGACTTCACCTTTGCACCGGGAACGGTTCTTATTTCCGGCGGCTCGGTGTATGTGTCGCCGGCGGCACAGTCATTCCGCCAGCGGGCTGTAAGTCCGACAGGCGGCGAGGCTCGCTTTGTGGTCGGCCCGTATAAAGGACACTTTTCCAACTGGGGCGAAACCATTGTCCTGACCGATACCAATCAGACAGTGATCGACACGTTTACTTATTTACCGGCGCCCAGCGACCCCCAGCGTTATTTGCGGATTACCGAGATCATGTATCATCCCGCGCAGGGCGGCAGTTTCAACGAGGAAGAGTACGAGTACATTGAACTGAAAAATATCGGCTCGGAGTCGTTGTTACTCGATGGCGTGAAATTCAGCAGTGGCATCACCTATGCGTTTAATCCGGGTACATCGATTCCGGCCGGGCAGTACCGGCTGCTGGTCAAAAATCAAGCGGCCTTTGAATCCCGCTATCCGGGCTTATCGGGCCTGATACTCGGTCAATATGTAGGCAGTCTGGATAACGGCGGCGAGCGAATTGACCTACTCGATGCAACCAACAGTACAATCCTTGACTTTGCTTATAAAGACGGATGGTATGATATTACTGATGGCGACGGATTCAGCCTGACGATCAAAGACACCTCCGACCCAGACCTGACACAGTGGGATCAAAAAGCCGGCTGGCGACCATCTGCGGCGATCGGCGGCTCACCGGGCACCGATGACACCGGCACTATCCCGGCCATCGGTTCGGTGGTGATTAATGAGATTTTAGCGCACTCGGATACCATCGCCTATGACTGGATCGAATTGCATAATACGATGACTCAGCCGATCAATATCGGCGGCTGGTTCCTGTCCGATGATAACACCGATGATACAAGTCGAAAGAAGTATGAAATCGCCTCCGGAACGTCAATTCCTGCCGGCGGCTACGTCGTCTTTTATGAAAATGTCCATTTCGGCAATCCGTCCGATCCGGGCTGTATGGTTCCGTTCCAACTCAGTGAAAACGGCGAAACACTCTATCTCCAGTCCGGTCAGTCCGGTGTGCTAACCGGTTATTTCGAAGAGGAATCCTTCGGTGCTTCAGACAAAGACATCGCCTTTGGCCGATACCAAAAATCCACCGGCGCCTTTAACTTTGTTGCCATGAGCAGCAATACCCCCGGCAGTGCCAATGCCGCTCCGAAAGTTGGGCCGATTGTGATTACTGAAATCATGTACCACCCGCAGGCAAATGATGATGCTGAATATGTCGAACTGAAAAATATTTCCGGCTCAAGCGTGACACTCTACGACTTTACGACCAATGAGCCGTGGCGGTTTGTCGATGATACTGTTGACCCGGGCATTGAGTTTATCTTCCCGACAACGCCGGTAACGGTGGCCGCGGGGCAGACCATTCTGCTGATTAAAAATGCGGTGGCGTTTAAAGCGGAATACGGGGCGAATAGCCTGGATGGAGTTACCTGGTACGAATGGCTCGACGGCAGCCTCAGTAACAGTGGCGAAAAACCGGAGTTGCAAATGCCCGGCGATATTAATGCCGTGGGCGAAAGGCAATACATCCGAATTGACCGCGTCAGCTACGACGACACAGCGCCCTGGCCAACCGAACCGGACGGAGGCGGACAATCACTGACCAAACCGGTCGCCAAAGAAAGCCTCTACGGTAACGATGTCGCCAACTGGCAGGCCGCAGAACCTTCGCCCGGCACATAGACAGTAGCCGCAGCCAATTGCAAATACGATTAACCGCATAATTCATCGGGCGATTTAACCCTGCTCGAATTGCTAAAAGTAGCCTTGCTTCCGGCCGGCTTATAGCTGACTGCCGACAAGGCTGCAGGGCATACGATATGTAAAATTTGCATAAGAGTCGGACAGGTCAAACCGCCGCCATCATAACTGCTATCCCCATTTCATTTCCTAATTGCCTAACTCCTTTTTTTGAATATGTTTACAGAATTTCAAGGAGAGAAACCATATCTTTTGTTTTTAGGGTAATTACTGATCCGTATTTCGTAAGTTCTTTTTATTAAAGGCTTTGTGCGTTCAATCCCTTTCTTGCACTACTATGTTTAACCATTCCGATAGTCATCAAGAGCTTTCGTATCAAGATTAGCATTGATACAAAAAAATCATATCTCTCGAACGGTCATTTAACCGGATGCGTATTATCTTTATAGTTTTTCAAAAAAATATTACACATTGTTGCCGCTTCGGTCCCTTATAAAGCGTGGTCATAACAATTTACCGGTGTTTACAGCAAAAATGGGAAAAAACGAGAAAAATGTAGATGTTTTTGTTCGCCTTCTTTCGAGGCATCAGGGCCAGATCTACTCCTATATCCTGAGTCTTGTGGGTAATTTCAATGATGCCGATGATGTGCTTCAGGACACCCTAAGTAAATTATGGGAGTTATTTGACCAGTTCGAACCGGGGACGAATTTCCTGAAATGGTCTTTAAGCGTTGCTTATTACCGGGTCTTGGATTTTCGTAAAAAAGCCTGTCGTGATAAGAAGATTATCTATGCGGGGGATTTTTTTGAACTTGTTTCAGATTCTGCCCCCAAGCACCTTTCCACCTCAAACGCGTACCTTGAAAAGCTTCAAATTTGCATAGAGAAGCTTCAGGAATCTGATGTGTCGATCATTAAAAAACGCTATGTGGAATCGAAGCGTGTAAAAGAAATTGCCTCAGAAATCAATAAGACCGTTCGGAATGTATATTTTTCACTGGCGCGCGTTCAGCGGCTTCTCCTTAGATGTATTAATAGATCCGGTTAAAAGAACATGAATATGGAACATAACGAAAAACAACTGATTGAACTTCATTCACTGCTTGATCGTTTCTTTGAGGGAGAAGCAACGCAGGCTGAGGTCAATAAGATTCAGGAGATCGTCAAGAACGATGTCGCATTGCAGAAATACTATTTTCGTTATGTCGAGCTCCAGTCCGGCCTTCATCAACTAAAATTCCTTGGCGCCTCCCAATCTTTGCCGGTTCAGGAATACGACAAGGATTTTGCGATGCTTGCCGAATATGAGAAGACCGCGCCCACGCTTGAGATCGAACCGATGACACCGGAAAAGAAGCCGGTTGAAATGTTGAAGATTGAAAAAACGCCCCGAGTGATCAACAAATTCTCTCTCTATTCAGCGTTTCTTTCCGCGGCTGCGGCGATAATTTTTGTGCTCGTTTATATCGCGTTGGCCCCGAAAGCAGCTTCGACCGTGGCAACGATTACGGATGCTGTAAATGTGCAATGGGAGCAGGGCGGCCGGACAACTGATATCGGTGGAAGATTGTGGAATAATGAAGATCCACGGTGGCTGAAAAAAGGAACCATTAAGATTGCGTTTGATTATGGTGCCGAAGTTATCATTGAAGGTCCGGCGGAATTTAAAATGGAAAGCCCGGAGAAGATGCACCTGTATTCTGGACGCCTTTATGCGGTCGTGCCAAAGGGAGCCACCGGTTTTACGGTTCAGACCCCGTACTCAACAGTGATTGATTTGGGGACTGAATTTGGGGTGAAGGTTGATTTTGACGGTTCAACAGACGTCCACATGTTTAAAGGCAAGGCTTCGTTGATTCCCGGCAGCGTTAAAGAAAAGAAGGAAGGTGTGGAATTAACGGCCGGGCAGGCCAAAGCGGTTTTACAAACCGGTATCGTACAGGAGATTGAATTTGAAGAGCGGCTGTTTGTGCGTCGGCTTGAATCCAGAGAGGGATTCATCTGGCGGGGTCAAAGCCTGAACCTGGCCGATATTGTCGGCGGAGGCAATGGATTCGGTACCGGTAAACAGGGTTGGTCGATAGATCCGGTTACGGGTGAAGAAACATCGGACTTTGTATATATGTCCAGGCAGGGCAAGGGTAAGTACATTACCGTTGAGAATCTAACGTATGTTGATGGTGTGTTTGTTCCGGATGGCGGCAACGGTCCCATTCAGGTCAGTTCTGACGGGATTCTGTTTGAGGGGTGCGTTGACACGTCAGGTCAATGTTATCGTAATATCGCAAATGGATTCAGAAAAGGCTTTGGGACGCACCAGTTCCGGGGACTGATGAACGGCATTGAATATGGCACTGTACAAAAGCCTGCCATATCGATGCATTCCAATACGGGCTTAACATTTGATCTTGATGAGATAAGGAAAGGGACGCCGGGAGTAAAAATTACGGCTTTTGACGCGTTGTGCGGTATTTCCGGCCGCCTCAGTGAATTACGTAATTTCCAAGCAACCTTTTATATCCTTGTCGATGGTGAAAAGCGATTCGAAACGACCGGTTTGCACAAAGAACTGCTGGATATTCCTGTCACGATCGAGTTGTCAGAGTCCGATCGTTTTCTAACGCTCATTGCGGCGGATGGGGGTGATGGTTGTCCTTCGGACTGGTGTACGTTTGCAATGCCATCCCTTGAGTTAGAACTGATCAGGTGATTGCATTGAAGTGGTGGTGACCCGCGGGATGAAAGTATAAACAACGGTTTTGTGAAGTGATGTGTGGGTGTGTGTTTAAATGGAAAGATATTGCGGACTGTCCGTGAAAATGAAAACTATATTTTTAAAGTTTCGGAGGATGTAAAGATGAAAAGATTAGTCATTGGAATGTTAATCATGGCAGTAGCAGGAATGGTCAATGCCGGCATCGTCGAACACCTGACATTTGATGTTGACGGGACGGCATCGGTCGGAACGGACGCGACGCTGGTTGGTGGCGCAACGATTGTCGCCGGCGGCAAGGCGGGCGGTGCTTTAAGCCTGGATGGTGTCGATGACTACGCGACAACTGTGGGGTATAAAGGCATTGGCGGTTCAGACCCCAGAACAATTTCTCTATGGGTTAAGACTGCGGTCAACCAAGCTAATGGAACGTTTTTCATCGGCTGGGGGGATACTGGTGGAGGTTCTCGGGTTCGTTACGATTTCGGATTGCAGAGTGGTACCACTGATCAGATACGGCTTGAACTCAATGCCGGGGCAACAACCAGTGCGACGGGAACAACGATTACGGATGATGCGTGGCATCATTTGGTTTCGACCTGGGACGGCACGATCATGACGTTCTATCTGGACGGCAATGTGTACGGTACCACAGCTCCGGGAACCGTGAATAGCGTCCTGACAGAGGATGTGGTTATCGGTACTGGTATCCGTCAGGCGTTCGCGGGCAACACAACCGCTCGCTGGACCAATGGTCTGATTGATGATGTGCAGATTTATGACAATGTGTTAAGTGCTGCGGATGTTGCAACGCTTTTTGCCAATCCGGGCGAAGTTGTCCCTGAACCGGCGACACTGCTGTTATTGGGTTGTGGAGCCTTGAGTTTGATAAGACGGAAAAAATAATTCGATTTGTATTTATGAGACGGCCGGTATGTTGCCGGCCGTTATTCTTACTTTGGGATTCATAGGAGAACAGAAATGAAGAAGTTACTCTATTTAATGATGTGTCTGGCTGCGATTTCAATGGCAAATGCTGAGATTGTTGAGCATTTGACCTTTGATGTTGACGGGACGGCATCTGTGGGGACAGACGCGACTCTGGTCGGCGGCGCAAGTATCGTCACCGGCGGTATTGCCGGCGGGGCACTGAGTTTGGACGGTGTCGATGACCATGCAATAACAGAGGGCTATAAATGTATAGGTGGTTCCGATCCCAGAACGATTTCGCTGTGGGTTAAGACCGCGGTCAACCAGGCTAATGGAACGTTCTTCATTGGCTGGGGGGATACTGGTGGAGGTTCTCGGGTTCGTTATGATTTTGGATTGCAGAGCGGCACCACTGACCAGATGCGGCTTGAACTCAATGCCGGGGCAACGACCAGCGCAACAGGAACAACGATTACGGACGATGCATGGCACCATCTGGCATCGACCTGGGACGGCACTACGATGACATTTTATCTGAACGGTGCCCCCTATGGAACCGCCGCCCCCGGAACAGTAAATACGATTCTTACCGAAGACCTGGTGATCGGTACCGGCATCCGTCAGGCATTCGCCGGCAATACGACAGCACGCTGGACAAACGGTTTGATTGATGATGTTCAAATTTATGACACGGTATTGAGTGGTGCCGAGATTGCGTTTCTGTTCGCCAATCCGGGTACGCCATTTGTTGATATTGCTTATGGTCCTGAACCGTATAACGGGGAACCCAGCGTGGCCATTGACACGCAATTGAGTTGGCAGCCTCCGACGACATTTGACAATGCCACTTATAATATCTACTTTGGTTCATCTGAGCCCAATTACACCGAAGCCAATTATGGTCTGACTCTGCTGAACACCGGCGGTCCGCAAGCAGCAACGAGTATTGATCCGTCCCCTGCAGGCGATCTGGATAACGACACGACCTATTACTGGGTCGTTGATTCCTATGAGCCAAATACTCCATCGGATATTCTTCATGCAGGTGAAGGCTGGACATTTACCACAATTGCCGCTACCCCGATCATCGACACTGAACCGGTAAGTGAGACTGCAGCGTCGGTTGACCTGTACATCGAAGCGACCAATGCAGAAGTTTATGAATGGTATCAGGTTGGCACTCCCGACACACTGGTTCAAACCACCGGAACATTGGGAACACCCGGCTCTGTAAGTGATACCTATACCACCAGCACCGAAGGCTTCTATTACTGCATCGTTAAAAACACAGCCGGCAGCGATACCTCGCAGACCGTTCACGTGATGACGCCGCGGTTGGTGGGACACTGGAACTTTGATGAGAACCTGGTTTCAACCGTGGATGCGATACATACTGGAAGTTACGTTGATCCAAACGTAGCTAACGATCCTCCGACACCGGTTTACACTGCTGTCAGCGACGCGAACAATCTGCCCGGCAAGGGACAGGCGTTCATTTTTGAAGAAGATCCTCTGCATGTTCAGATTGGCGGCGATGCCGACGATTTCAATTTCTATCCGCAGGGCTATACCGTTAATACGTGGATTAAGACCACTGAATCGGCCTACGGCGCCACGGTTACCAAGCAGGCTTTAGACAACAGCGCCGGGTTCCTGATGAGTCATAACGGAGGCACTGCCATTCATGCCATCCGTCCAGGTTCCGCGACCACGACGGCTGCCGGAGCGATCAACGACGATCAATGGCACATGATAACCGGTTCGTATGATGCCGCGACCGGCCTGGTTTCCCTCTTTATTGACGGTGAACTGGTGAAGACCGCAACCAAAACGAATGTGCCGGTCAATGATCAGCCGCTGGTCTTTGGTGCCGAGTTGACTGACGGGTCGGTTCCGTATACCGGTCTTCTTGACGAAGTAAGCATCTGGAATTATCCGCGAACAAAAGAGCAAATTGGTCAGGAATACTATGATATTACCGGGATCGTCCCCTGTATCAATGAATTTGATGGTTCCGTCTATGATTTCGACGGCAACTGTATTGTCGATCTGGCCGACTTTGTCGAGTTTGCACAGTTTTGGCTGGACAACGGTCTGCTCCCCCTCTAACGGGGATGACCGGTTGCATTTAAACATCTGACTGCAGGAAGTCCCGCGATATTTAGCGGGACTTCCTCAGGCTATAGTTATAACTGTAGTAATGACAGTTGTGTTTTCATCGAGAGAATTGCTTTTTGACAATTTTTGGAAAGAAATAATGATCAAAATACACAAGATAATGACTCAAGTTGCCATGTTGTTTGTGATTCTGGCGTTTTCAGCGATTGCTGTCGCCCAGACTGATAAGCCTAATATCATCTTCTTTTTTGTTGATGATCTGGGCTATGGCGACATTGGTTGTTTCTGGCAGGACAGCGGCAGCACATCATCCAAAAAATTTGACACGCCGGCCATTGACAAAATGGCCTCCGAAGGCGTGATGCTGACTCATCATTATATCTCGGCCTCTGTTTGTGCGCCGTCGAGAGCCTCTCTGATCAGCGGGCGTCATCAGGGACACTGCGAGATTCGCAATTCGCAATTTGATAAGCCGCTTCCCAAAAACCATACCATCGGTTCGGTTCTGAAAGAGGCCGGCTACTATACTGCCTGGATTGGCAAGGGAGGATTGGCCGGTAGCGAGAGTTCTGTGAATCTTTCCGGTACCGGTTCTCAAAATTTAGCGTCCAATCCCTTAAAACAGGGCTTTGACCGTTTCTTCGGCTATCACTTCCACTCGGATGGTCATGAACATTATCCTCAAAATGGCACGACCAACAAGGGGGCTTACATTTACGACGATTATCAACAGGTGACCAATGCGTCGCTTGATCTCTATACCACGGATGCCTGGACCGCGGCGGCCAAAAAAGTGATTATTGACGAGGCGACCGACGGCGATTCGCAGCCGTTTTTTGTCTATCTGGCCTATGACACACCGCACTTTAAGATGCAGCGTCCGGCCGTTGCCTATCCGCCGCTCTCGACGGATGGCGACCCGACAACCGGCGGCATTCAATGGACCACTGCGACCGATGCTTCCGGACGCGTACGATATGCTTCCACGGCGGATGGAACCGGAACAATTGACGGCTACACACACACTGACATCCCCGACGGTTGGTCTTCTTCTGAGAAACAGCATGTGGGAATGATCCGCAGGATTGACAATTCAATTGCGGATATCATCCAGACACTCAAGGATCTCGGCATCGATGACAATACGATCTGCATCTTTTCGTCCGATAACGGCCCCCACAATGAAGGCAATAATCCCCGTACGTTTGAATCATTTGCCAATATGGAAGGCATCAAGCGGGACATGTGGGAAGCGGGTATTCGCGTTCCGACGGTCGTTCGCTGGCCCGGCGGAATCACCGGAACCGGCGATGAAAACAATATCATCAAAAATGACTACCCCTCTGCCATCTGGGATTGGATGCCGACCTTTGCCGACTTGGCTGACATTCCGGCACCGGCCTGGTGTGACGGCGTTTCTCTGGTGCCGTCGCTGACGGGAACCGGAACACAGCGTGACAAGGGGTATCTGTATTTTGAGTTCAATATGGGCGGCTCGACACCGAATTGGGCTGAATTTCCCAATCATCGCGGCGACGCCAAGGGACAAATGCAATGCCTTCGTGTCGGTGATTACATGGGGATTCGTACTCAAATCAGCACCGGGAATGAAAACTTCCAGATTTATGATGTCACCACCGATCCCGGCCAGGCGACTAATCTGGCCGCATCTATGGGCAGCCTGCAGACGAAAATGAAGGCACTGGCCATCACCTCGCGACGCCCCGGCGGCGGAACCTCCCGGCCCTATGACGGAGTCAATTTGCCGTCTGTATCCGGTACATATTACAACGGGGTCAACTGGGCCGCGTACAGCGGACCATTCCCCTGGGTGCCGGAATTTCGTGATATGACCGGCGGAGCCAGAGGAACCTCCGCAAACTTCGACCCGGCTACTCATGCCCCCGGTGATAATTCCGGCATTCTATATGAAGGGTATCTGCATGTGCCCACCGCCGGCAGCTACACCTTTTATCTGACGACTGATGACGGCGGCCATCTCTTTATCCATGACGCCCATGTTATCGATGACGATTTCAATCACAGTGGTTCAGAAAAATCCGCTTCCGTCAACCTGGCGGCCGGTTATCATCCCTATCGGCTCTACTATAAACATGCTGCAGGCTCTCATACACTGTCGCTGAAGTGGTCCGGCCCCGGCATTTCAAAACAGACGATTCCCCAAGCCAATTTGTACACAGATGAGATACTGGACCCCACGCCGGTCGTAAATGCCGGCAGCAGTTATATTTCCTGGTTGGACTATGGAACGCTCTCACTGGCCGGTAGTGTCGATGATAATGGTGCCGGAAATGTTACAAATGAAGACGTCGTGTGGTCCATAGAAGCCTCGCCCGCGGGCAGTGCCGCGGTACTGACCAAGACCTCTACTGATTGGGCGAATCCGACGGCAGACTTTACGCCGGATTCTAACACTGCTGGTGATTACACGATTCGACTGACGGCAACCGATGCCTCAGCGCAGTCCGGCTCCGACATACTCGTTGTTCGAGTGGCCGATGACGGCTGCAAAGCAGCTCAACTTGACCCGAGCTGGACTGGTTTTGATCCCTATGATATCAATGAGAACTGCATTGTTGATTTATCTGATTTTACGGGCTTGGCAGTTGAATGGTTAAATAACATACAATTGACGGGATATCTGGCGTATTAAGTAATTTTGCGAAATAGCAAGAGTTGATGATAAAACCTGATCTTCTAATGATGGAAAGCTCCCAGGCAGGAGAAATTATAATGCAAAAAGTATGTTTGATAACATTGTCTCTGATAGCGGTTTCGATAGCAAACGCGACCATCGTCCAGCACCTGACGTTTGATGTGGATGGGACGGCCTCTGTAGGAACGGACGCGACCTTGGTCGGCGGTGCAACTATCGTCACCGGCGGTAAGGCTGCAGGTGCCTTGAGCCTGGATGGGATTGACGATTACGCGACAACCATAGGATACAAAGGAATTGGCGGTTCCGACCCCAGAACCATTTCTCTGTGGGTCAAGACCGCGGTCAACCAGTCTGCCGGGACGTTCTTTATTGGCTGGGGTGATGTTGGCTCAGGCGCCCGCGTTCGTTATGATCTTGGCCTGCAGGGCGGTACTACTGACCAGATGAGATTGGAACTGAATTCCGGTGGATTTACCAGTGCGACGGGAACGACGATCACGGATAACACCTGGCACCATCTGGCCTTGACCTGGGACGGCACAACGGTGACGTTTTATCTCGATGGTAACCCCTACGGAACGGCAGCACCGGGAACCGTGAATACTGTTCTGACCGAAGATGTGGTCATTGGTACCGGCATTCGTCAGGCATTCGGCGGCAACACGACCGCACGCTGGACAGATGGGCTTATCGATGACGTCCAGATTTACGATGAGGCACTGGATGCGGCAAAAATTGAATTTCTTTATAATAATCCGGGCAATCCCTATCAGGACAATGATCTCGACCCTGCGGTTGACGCGGGTCTGAATTATATCACTTGGCTCGACAACGGAACGGTACCGCTGGCAGGGACTGTGGACGACCATGGTGAGGCAGACATCGCAAATGCGGATGTCGTTTGGTCGATCGAGACTTCTCCCGCGGGCAGTGCCGCAGTTCTCACCAAGGCCTCTACGGATTGGGCAAATCCAACAGCCGATTTCACCCCGGATACCACTTTGGCCGGTGGCTATACCATTCGCCTGACCGCAACCGATACATCCGGCCAGTCCGGCACGGATACACTCGTGGTTCAGGTGGCTGACAATGCCTGCCAGGCAGCCCAACTCGATCCGGAATGGACAGGGTTCAGCATCTACGATGTCAATGAGAATTGTATTATCGATCTGCCCGATGTTACAGCTTTTGCGATCAAATGGCTGGGTGAAAGCAGCCTGTCTGAGCCTTTGGCTTATTAGGTTTTGTGAGATGTTCGGTGTTATAATAGAAGCGGTGTAAAGTCTGCTGTTATAAAAGTTTGAAAACATAGAAGCATTAAGGGATTTAAAAATGAGGAAAGAACAGATGACAATGACAAGTGTTTATGGCAAAAGATTCGGTTTCACGCTTATTGAACTGCTCGTTGTGATTGCGATTATCGCATTATTGATGGCGATTGTCATGCCGTCTCTGCAATTGGCTAAGGAAAAAGCAAAGATTGTCATTTGCGGCAGTAATATGAAGCAGGTGGTCTATGGGGTGATGGCGTATGCAAATAACAACGACGGCAAACTGCCGCCGTCGGTCTCCATGGTGCGGGATGGCCAAAACAACCGGTTCCATCGTCCGCAGGAACTGAACTGGTATAATAATCAGGTTGGCCCGATCAGTGATTCCACACAATATGTTGGCTACTACCTTGGCAGTTATCTGCCGGATGCGGGTGTCTTTAACTGCCCGGCGGCACCGATCAAGAAAGACAGCGAATGGCCGCCGCAAACTTCCGGCCGTCCTTCAGAAGGCACGTACGGCGAGTTCTATCTGGAGGGAAGCTACACGCCGCTGCATTGTACCTATTCGCTGTTGTGGAGTTATCAGGGGTATAATCACAGTATATCCGCTGCGGTGGATAAGTCGCTGGGTGATTTTGAGGGACCGTCCAAAATCGCCAGCTCGAACAAGCTCATTATTCAGGACAACCTGATGTACCTGACGACCAATACCAACATGCTCTGGCCGAGCCCGCAAAACAGTTGGTATTCATCGCATCGCTTTGACGGCGCCGACAAGGCGAAACCCTATTTTGTGCTGCCCCAGGCTAAGAGCGACTGGCGGCCTAACTGCAAACTGAATGCCGGGTATCTTGACGGCAGTGTTGAACGGACAAATTCAGAGGATACGACAGAGGTAAAGAACTTCGAGGCGTTTAACTATCTGGCAGATTTCCGATGAAAATAATTGCACGTGCCAGGTGATTGCAGAATTGATTAAAAGGCATGAATTTGCAGCATTTTTTTATTGATTCGGGTTACATTTTCAACGCACGCTTGACAATGAGTTAACTGTATTGTGGATTCACCGCCAATACAAGTGCGGTAAAACCCCTCGCAAGAAAAACCATACCCCATGCGCAAAAAATCAACTGCCCCGCGCCAATCGTCAGTATGTATTCGGCAGGTTTGGGTAATCGGGCAAACCGAGTTATTAAGAACCTCTTAAGTGTTTTTATTACAGTACTTAAGGGGTTTTGTGTCGTCCGGCAGTTCCGAACCATAATCTTCTTGTATTCACCAATGATCTAATATCACACATTTGGTTCAAAAAACACCACCGGAAAGCAGAGGAGCCTGGTCCGAAGTATGGAAGAATCTCTAAGTTTCTGCTTCATTCAAATGTTTTTTCAGAGTGGGGGCAGTTCAGCTATTCAATTATTAAGACAAAAAAGTAAATTTTCACGTCAGATAATCCAGTTTTTTTCTAATAAGTAATGCAGTGCTTCCTTTCAAACAAGAATGATTGGAGGGGATGGCGTAGTTTTGTCTAAGATTTTTAAGGTAAAAGTACTGATTATTGGGCTGGTAATAGTCCTTGATGACCGCTAACCCTTGGGTTACTTTGATTTTTAGACAAAAATATGCTATAATAAGTACTTAATCTTCTGCGGGAATGACAGGAAATGGCAAAAAAAGAGCTTAAAAGCGAACTTTTTTTTCGTTTGTACAACGCCGCTCAGCAACGGACATACGCCTATCTTCTAATGATGGTCCATAATCATACCGATGCGGAAGACTTACTGCAGGAAACAGCCAGCATTTTATGGGAAAGATTCGATGAGTATGACAGGAGCAAAAGCTTTGCGGCCTGGGCTGTTGGCATTGCCCGAAATAAAGCGCTCGATTTCCTGAAAACAAAGCGGACTTCCCGAGCCTTCTTCGAAGATGAGTTTTACGAAGATATTTCAAGGATCGCGGAACTGGAGTCTGAAAATGCTGAACAGCGATTAAAAGCACTCCGCGGCTGTATCAAAAAAATGCCTCCCCCGCATCAGAAGCTGATTCATCTTCGCTTTGAAAAAGGCGTGACCGTCAAGAAAATCTCTCACATGTCCGAATATTCTGTCGATGCGATTTATAAACGGCTTTCCCGGATATACAGTGCTTTGCGGCAGTGTATTCACCGTACGTTGACTCAGCGGGGGATACTGTGATGCAGCCCGAACTGGATAATGTCAACAAACTGTTATTTCGTTTGCTGGATAATGAAATCAGCGACCCGGAATTTGTAAAACTGACAGAGTGGCTTCATTCCACTCCGGAAGCGAAGCATTATTACTGTCAGTTTATGGAAGACTACAGTGCGTTGTCGCTTCGCACCATGACGGCGGTTCCCGAACCGGGTGAATTTTTTGAGGAGGATTTGCTGACCGATGATTTCTGGAAACTGATGTCAGCCGAAGAAGAAAATGCTCCTGCCATAGAAATTTCAACGCCTGAGCAACCGCAGGAACCGGTGTTGATTCAAAAGGTCCGAAAGGAGCGTGTTGTCCGGACGGTCAATAAAACGTCCCTGTTTGTTGCCGTTGTCTCACTGGCGGCTTTGTTGTTGATGGTGGCCTATGTTTATTGGGCTCCGCCCGCTCCGTATGAAATGGCGACGATTTCCGACTCGATCAATGCCGAATGGTCCTCTGACTTGCCGATAAAACCCGGCACGCGAATATCTTCCTATTCAAAACCAATCCAACTGACAAAAGGAATTGTGAAATTACTGACCGACGATAATGTTCAAATTGTGCTGGAGGCCCCGACAGAGTTCAAATTCAATTCTTATTCGGAAATCGCGTTGAATTACGGGAAACTGTTTACACGCGTTTCCGAGCAGGCTTGCGGGTTTTCTGTGACAACGCCTAATGCAAAAATTATCGATCTGGGGACGGAATTTGGCGTGCTTTGTCATATAGATGGAAAAACGGAAGTGCATATGTATGAGGGCAAGGCCAATGTGTTCGCCGGTTTGAAAGATGAAAATAAAATATCCGAAGTGCTTCTGGCCGGTTCTGCTAAAAGGATAGATCATGTCGATGCGACCATGCAAGAAATTACATTAGAAGAGACGGTTGTTGTTCGAAACATAGATTCTGAAAAAAAATTCGTTTGGAAGGGAGATTCT
>JANQGW010000063.1 GCA_028282905.1 Sedimentisphaerales bacterium
ATTGATGCAAAACGGCAAAAAACAATGCTTGTAACACTCCCGCCAGCAGCCAATGGACGCGGCTTTTCAACGCATTATAGAAAAAGCCGCGAAAATAAACTTCCTCATAAAAAGGAACAACGGTAAAAATACATACCAATGTCACTAAATAAACCACAGGATTGTATTTTAAAAAGTCAAATCGCTCAATCGTTTCGGATGGATCTTCCGTGATACCAAACAAACCCAGAAATAATCCAACCAGTAACAGGATTCCCCAAATCACCAATACATAGAGAAATGCCCAAAGTGATTCCTTGACAAAGCACCGCAACGTAACAGTCTGAAAAGGCCATGAGCCAATGCGTTTTCGATAAAATCCAAGCCCTATCAACGCGAAACATAAGGCCATTATAACTGACAGGGCCATTAAATTCCACAGGGTCAATTGAAAGCCGGAAATGTATGAGGTCTTCAAGAGGGCAAAGAATAACACCGGAAACAGAACACCCACAGCAATATCAAGCCATCTCCATGCCAGCTTTGAGACTGGATTTTCAAGTGAAACTTCAATATGATCAGAAGCTGCCGCGGCGATTACGACACATTCCCGGCATTGTGGACAGTATAGAATCTGAGAAACAGGCCCCTGCTGCACCTGGAAGATGTGATTACAATGGCTGCATGTAATATCGATCATTTATCCATTATTTGGCGGGCAGTTTGAGTTTTTTTCCGATAACGAGTTTGCTGTTTTCGGTCAACGGCGGGTTCAGTTCGATGATCTCTTTGTAACGCATGCCGTTGTCGAGCTCGTTTTCGGCGATCTTCCAGAGACTGTCGCCCTCTTGAATGGTATATTCGCGTGCGGTCGTCGTGGCTGCAGGCCGCGGTGAGGTTGTCACAGGACGTGTTGTTGTCGGACGCGACACGGTAGGACGAGTGAGAGTCGTGGGGCGGCTTGCGGCCCGGACAGATGAAGCAGAAGCCGGCGTTGAAGCAGTTGGCGAACCGGTGCGTCCGCCGGCCTGTGCGAGTTGGGTCTTAAGCCGCTGGTTTTCCAGCTTATAAGTGCGGTTTTCCTTGCCGAGGCGAATCGCGATGTCCTGAGAGTTTTTTAGCTGGGCCTTGGCGTCAGCAATCTGACGGCCGGCATTTTTCAGCGTTTCTTCAGAGGTGTCTTTGGCCTTTTGGGCTTCAGCCTTCAAATCGTCAATTTCCGTCTGAAAATCAGTTGTCGCAGCCTGATAACGCATGTAAGCAATACCGAAGCCACCGGCAACACCGATGCCGAGAAAAATAATTCCGAAGATTAATTGCTTGCCCATATCAATATCCCTTTAAATTGCGAAAAAATGTGAACATACAACGATTTTATCGGCCATCCCGGCAGGAATCAAGCAATTAAAATGGGGGAATCTTCTCTAAAAAGACGAATTATTGCTGGAATTTGTGTAATTCGGAGCGGATTCGCAGGTACAGGTCGGGCGTCCACACTGGAAGGTATGGCTGCTTAGCATCAAAATCTTTTACTCGAAAATCAACCGGGGCCAGAATGACGCTGATATTGCTGGCGCCCGTTTTGGCGGCGAGGATGAACAGGTCTTCGGCGGCGGGATCGCCCATCGCCAGACAGCCAATCGAACTGCGACTGCCGTGGATCATGATATCTCCGCCGAGATTGGTGCGGCCCTCCTGAACCGCCATCTTTTTATCATACGCATTTGGATAGTTGACGCGCAGTGATAAATGAAACATGCTGTTGGGATTGAGTGACTCGATGCGGTACAGCCCCTCCGGTACCTGGCAGTCGCCCTCTTTGAGCTTGGGGCCGGCCCGGCCGCTGGCACCGAGAATAGGATAACTCTTCAGAAAAACAAACTCGCCCGATTTCCCCGCCACCCAGACCTCCAGCATCTTTTCCTGCTTAAGGCCGATGAATGTGATCTTTTCCGGTGGATATTCAACGCCAACCCGCTTGAAATCAGCCGCGAGGCGATCACGGACACTATCGCCAAATTCATCCACACGCTGTGAAACAGTCTTTTTGCCTTTGGCCACCTGAATGCCGGCAACAATACACCGGCGAACTAACCTCCGACCAATCAGCGCAAACACCGTCACGCCAAACAGAACCAACAGGATATGAATCCGACGAACTTTCATATTGACTCCCATGCTTTAGAGATGATTCACAACAAACAACTAATCCTATCCCTGATAAGTATATCGACCGCTTGTCATTGGAATGTGAATCTTCGATGCTAAAAACCTGAATCGGGCATTTTGGCGATTCCGTGCGGATTTTATTTTGACGTAAGCTCTTTCAGCGGTTATACTTTGGGCCTTTATAGTGCAATTTGACGCATGATTTCATTGAGGAGTCAAGAAAATGACAAGCAAAAGCAACTCAAATAAAACCCGCTTAAACGGTCGCGGACATCTGTTTACCAGTGAATCGGTTACGATGGGCCACCCGGACAAGGTCGCCGACCAGATTTCGGATGCCGTGCTGGACGCCCTGCTGGCCCAGGATCCCAACAGCCGCGTGGCCTGTGAGACGATGGTCACCACCGGTCTGGCAATGGTTGCCGGCGAAGTGACGACCAAGGCCTATGTCGATATTCCGGGGATCATTCGCGAAACCATCAAGGGCATCGGCTATACCGATCCGGCCATCGGTTTCGATTATGAAAACTGCGCGGTGATTACCAGTCTGGACGAGCAAAGCCCTGATATTTCGCAGGGTGTCACCGAAGGCGCCGGCCTGCACGCCGAACAAGGCGCCGGCGACCAGGGACTGATGTTCGGATTCGCCTGCAAGGAAACGCCGGCACTGATGCCGATGCCGATTTACCTGGCGCATAAGCTGACCGACCGCCTGTCGAAAGTCCGCCAGACCGGCAAGCTGAAATGGCTGCGGCCGGACGGCAAGAGCCAGGTCACGGTCGAGTACGGCGACAACGGTAAGCCCAAACGCATTCATACCGTCGTAGTTTCGACGCAACACACCGCAGACGTTAAATATAGCACCCTGAAAAAGGAAATCATCAAGCAGGTGATTATGCCGGTATTGCCGAAGAAGCTGGTGGACAAAGACCTGATCGTCCATGTCAATCCGACCGGTAAATTCGTCATAGGCGGCCCCAAGGGTGACTGCGGGCTGACCGGACGCAAAATCATTGTCGATACCTATGGCGGACGCGGCTGTCACGGCGGCGGCGCCTTCAGCGGCAAAGACCCGTCAAAAGTGGACCGCAGTGCCAGCTACATGGCCCGCTACATCGCCAAAAATATCGTCGCGGCGGGATTGGCCGACGCCTGCGAAGTGCAGTTGTCGTATGCCATCGGCGTCGCTGATCCGATCTCGGTATTGGTCGATACCGAAGGAACTGCCAAGGTCGATGAGCACCTGATCGAAGCACTGGTGCGTGAGCACTTCCCACTGAGGCCAAAGGGCATTATCAAGCACCTCAAACTCAAACGCCCGATCTATGAAGAAACGGCACGCAACGGCCACTTCGGACGCAACAATCCGAACTTCACCTGGGAAAAAACCGACATGGTCAACAAGCTCCGAAAAGGCGCCGGCCTGCCAGCCATTCGCAAAAAAACCACAAAGAAATAGTATAGACGTAAGTCTGAAACAAACATAAAAAAAGCCCGGCATCAAAACCGGGCTTTTTTTATGCATTTAATATCATTGTCCTGCGGCCTGACGCAGTTCCTGTGCGACGGTCAGGTAATAATTCCGACCGGTGGCGGTTAATAGATTTTCCCCCAGCCCTTCCAGAGCTTGGGCCTTTATGAACTTAGGTTCAGGCGCATCAGGATTCAAGGCAATCAGGTAGTCGGCCAGTTGAGCAGTCCACTGGTAGTCCTTTCTCGCAAGTGCGGATTTCGTTTTATTCAATAGGATCTCCCGCCCGCCAACCAGTTCGGCCATACGCTGCGCTTCTTCTCGCACACTCAGCGAAAACAGGTTCGTTGGATTGCCGTCAAACCAGCCAAAATGGGCCGTAAAGACCGCCCGGACAGCCCACTCAGGATGACCGTAGTAGGGACGCAAATAGTCTTTCTCGGTAAACCGTTTGGGCAGTTGAACATAATCGACCAATTCATCCGGAGTGAGGCCTTTATTCATTCCTTCGATGGTTGTATCGAAGATAAAGTTAATCGCATCGCGGTAATCAGTCAGCACCGTCGCAACGCTTTCCTTACCGATAATCGGACGGGTATGGCCTGGAATAAGAATGTCAGCGTTTTCTTTGAGCATCTTGTCATTGCTCTCGGCCCAAACCCGGATATCGCGATACTGTGTTCCCCGAATGGTATATAAATTGGGCCAGGACTGATAAAAGTTATCACCGGAAAACAGGACATGTTTTTCGGGCAGCCAGACATACAAATGGTCATAGGTTTCACCCGTCGCGGCGACGAGTTCCATTTCGACACCGGCAATTTTCATGGTCTTTCGGTCTTCTGAAAATGTGTGTGTCGGGCCTGCCTTGTCACTGCCTTCGGGATAAAAGACATTGCCTTTTCGCTTGGGATACATTGCCGGTGCGATGCCGTTATTGATACGTTTTTCTGACGGCAGTTTAAACCCGCCCTGCCGGGCGCCGCGAATCGCATTAAACGTCAGCCCGACCTGCTTAAATGAACTGGATTCTTTTCCATAGTTGCTTCGTACCCAGACTTGAGGACTACCATCCTTGAGAAATTCACTTAGCCCCCCGGTGTGATCACCGTGGTCGTGCGTCAAGATGACCGCCTTGATCGGTTTGTCGGTTATTTTACGAAATTCAGCTAAAATCCTCGCGGCGTGATTGACCGTCATGCCGGCATCGACAATGATAATACCGTCAGTTCCGACAATCATGGATACATTGGCGGGACTGTAGCCAACTGCACAATAAACATCGTCACAAACCTTGATGACATCTTCACGCAACTCGTAAGTGCGGGCTTTCAACAAGCGTGTCGCTTCGGATTCCCCGGCCGATACCATCGACACGCAAACCAGCAATACAATGACAAACATGAGGATACTTTTTTCTTTCTTCATAATCGTCTCCATTTTCTGTAATACAACTCAATCATAGTTCGGCGTCGAACTTTATTGTCAAAAAATTTATTCGTTTAAGTTTTGCTCAATACGATCCAATTGCAGGACCAGTCTCTTTCTTTCATCGACACTCATGGGGCCGTAAACCGTTTTGATAAGCTGCTTTGAAATATCCTCGAAATGACCACGAAGCTGACTACCCTCATTCGTTAATTCAATATAGGTCACGCGATTATCGGAGTCACAGGGAATTTTATGGATATAACCATTTCGCTGAAGTGTATTGAGCACTGAGGTAACAGTGGATTTGACTCGGCCGACATTTTCAACGATGGCCTTAATAGGAACCGGCTGCGACTGTTGAAACAAAAAATTCAAAATAGACCCATGAGCCGGAACAATTCCCTCTATCCCGCGATTATGTAATTCACGCTCGATGATAAGATTCGACCGCTCGCGAATCCGAGCAATTTGACCAATAATTCCATTTGTGTTCATCTGATATCTCTTTCCTGAAAATAAATCACGAGTCCATTTTAGTTCGATATCGAACTAAAATCAAGCAAAAAATCTTAATTTTCAAAAAAATGGATTTATAAGCAAAAAAAGCCCGGTTTCGAGGCCGGGCTTTTGGGCATTAACTTAGTTATTCAGGTTTTAGTGCTTGAAGTGGCGTTTTCCGGTGAAGACCATGGCGATGCCGAGTTCGTCGGCTTTCGCGATGACTTCATCGTCCTTTTTGGAGCCGCCGGGCTGAACGATGCAGGCCACGCCCGCTTTGGCAGCGTTTTCGACATTGTCCGGGAACGGGAAGAAGGCATCCGATCCCATCGCGGAACCTTTCGCCATCTCGCCGGCCATCTTGAAGGAGATCAGGCCTGATTCGACGCGGTTCATCTGGCCGGCACCAACACCAACGAGTTTCTTGCCGTTCACCAGCGTAATGGTATTACTCTTGACATGCTTAGCTGTCAGCCAGGCGATTTTCAAGTCTTCCAGTTGTTCGTCCGTCGGTTTAACCTTCGTCGGGAACGTCAACACATCCGGCTCCCAACCGACCAGGTCACGCTGCTGCAGGAGCAGGCCGCCGACCATGCAGCGAACGTCAAACTCGCCGCAATCAACCGTTTCACGATCAATTGGGCCGGTTTCCAGCAGGCGAACACGTTGGCCCCAAGCCTTCAGGCTGCGAATGGTCTCAACTGCATCAGTATCGAATGCCGGTGCGGCAATGACTTCAGCAAAAAAGCCGGCGGCGCCGTTAGCCTTGCCGAAGCGAGCGTAGGATTCCATAATCACCGTTGCCAATTCCTTGTCAACGGTTCGGTTCAGTGCAATAATCCCGCCGAAGGCACTGACGACATCGCCCAGATAGGCTTTTTCGTAGGCCTTGGCAATATCGGCATCGACCGCACAGCCGCAAGGATTCATGTGCTTAACCACCACCGCGGCCGGTTCGTCAAATTCCTTAACCAATTCAAACGCGGCGTTGGTATCCATCAGGTTATTGAAGCTGATGGGCGTTCCGCCATCAATCAGTCGTGCATTGCCGATGCTGACTTCTTTGCTGTCAGCCAGTTTATAGAAAGCCCCCGCCTGATGCGGGTTTTCGCCATAGCGAAGTTCTTTATCCTTGACAACAGCCAGTGAAATCCGTTCCGGGAACATGTCGCCGGCCTGGGCGTTGAGATACTTGGAAATAGCCGCGTCATAAAACGCCGTCAGCGAAAACGCCGCCCGGGCACATTCGGTTCTCAATTCCTGAGACGTCGCGCCGCTCTTTTCTTTCATCTCGGCCAGCACCTTTTCGTACTGGGCGGGATTAGTCACAATCGTCACAAACTTGTTATTCTTAGCCGCCGAGCGTACCATGCTCGGGCCGCCGATATCGATGTTTTCAATCGCTTCTGCCAGCGTGCAGCCGGCCTTGGCAACCGTTTGCTCAAACGGATAGAGATTCACACACACCAGGTCAATCGGCTCAATCTGGTGCTCTTTCATCGCCGCGGCATGTTCGGCATTGTCACGAAGGCCCAGCAGACCGCCGTGAATTTTCGGGTGCAGCGTTTTAACCCGACCGTTCATCATTTCCGGAAAACCCGTCACTGAATCGACGCTCTGGACATCTACGCCCGCGTCGGCTATAGCTTTGGCCGTACCGCCGGTGCTGATAATCGTAACCCCCATTTGGCTCAGTTCTTTGGCGAATTCGACAACGCCGGTTTTGTCTGAGACACTGATTAAGGCTCTTTGAATCTTCACATCCATTTGTTTTACAGTCCCTTGATTGAAAGATTAAACATTAAAAATCAAAATGCAAAATTTACGACTCGGCCTGCGGCCGATGCTTTTGGCTCTTGGATTCCCGCTTTCACGGGAATGACAAAGAAACAAATGCTTATTTGACGGTGACGCTCATCAGGCGGCCGGCCGCATCGCCAATAAACATGGTTGCGTCTTCGGTGTTGACCGCATAGCGGCGAACCTGACTGAAGTTGACTGAATAGAGTTCGTTACCGGTGGTATTATCCAGCACCTTTAAGACGCCGGGACGGGCGAAGATGAATGCCTTCTTGCCCTTGTCTGCTTCACATATGACCTGACGACCGGTAGGAATGTTCCAGACAGTCTTGCCGGATTCTTTTTTAACGGCATACAGACCATTAAGGTCATTGTATGCATAGATAACATCACTGCCTAAAACAACCGCGTCCCGCAACGGCGCACCGCCATGGAACGGCTGGTCCCAGACCATTTTTCCAGTCTGCTTGATGAGTTTATAAAGCTTGGCATCCATTCCGGCCACATAGACAAATTCTTTGTCCACCACCAGCGGCGCTTTGATCTTGCCGGAGATATCATACTGCCAGTACTTTTCAGCTTTACGGGGATCCATACCGACCACATTTCCTTCCAACGTGGAAAAAACGACAATGGTATCGGTGGCCTTAACAGAGTTAATTGCCGAGTCGTTATCCGCCGTGGCGGTAAACGCCTGCCAGAAGCCATCCGGTGAAATCACATGCAGACGGTTATCCGAACCTGTGAGATAAATAAACTCTTCATTGCGAGAAACGCCGCAGGAGAATATGTTGCCCACCTGCTCAATCGCCTCAGCCTGCTCAACTGTTCCACTGGAAGGATCGAACACATGGAACTGATTACCGGCAATGAAACCTAATTTGCCTTCATAGAAAATCGGTGAACACAACGGCAAATCACGCTGGCAAACAGTAACAGCGTGCAGTGTACGACCCTTTTCGCGATCAATGCAAAACAGAATGTTCGTATCGGTCAAGGCATACAGGTATTTGTCATGCGCAAAAATCTGATCGATCTGTTCATCGGCTTTAACCGGCAACGTCAACTGCCAGTTATGATCCCAGCCGGCCTGCTGAATTAACGCACGCTCAACGAGCGGGCCGGTTTGAGAGGCTTGGATTTCGACTTTTTTACCGGCGGCAAACACCCCCGCTGACAGGCAAAACAAGATGATGACGGCCGTCATGTTTGATTTGTGTGCTGCAAATGTCATTGATTGGTCCCCTGATTTTATTGACAACATAAATATTATGATTCCAGCGTAACAAAGTCCGCTAAGTCCACATTGTGTTCTTTTTCAAATGCCTGCATCCGGTCGATTCGGTCCACATCGTCTTTGATGCGGTTGGCCAGCTTAAAGATATAGGGCTTTCCCTGGAGCCGATTCTGCAAATCCTCCAGCATCGGCTGCCACTGCCCGCCGTACAACTGCTGCTTTAAAATCACCAGCATCCGGTGCTGTTCGTCAAGACCGCTGACGAACAACTCGACCTCATGGTCGGCTGACAACGATTTTTGCTTGTCATTATCCTTGTCCATGCCTGTTCCTTTGAATGAATTCAAATCAAAACAGCACGTGTATCCTATCGGCAACGGAGCCGATTTGCAACCGATTTCTCTAATCTCCGGCAGCCGCAGTAACCTCAATCGAGGCCATTTCGGCCATCCGGACAATCATTTTGGCCTTTTTCTGGTCAATCGCCTCCTGTTGAGTGCGAATATACTCCTGGCCGGCCACGACACTGCGGGCATGAGAAACCAGTGATTCAACCTCTTTTTTTTCCATACCCTCAAATGTTGTCACATCATAGGCCAATACCGTCACATGATTCTCGCTGACGCGGACAAATCCGCCTTCCAGCACAAAAAACGCATCCGGACGGTCAGCAATCTCGTGTACCTGCATGATGCCAAAGCCCAATTCCGCCAGCAGTGGACAGTGGTTTCGCATAATCCCCATTTGCCCGTCATGAACCGGCAGCACCACCGAACCGACACGTGCCTCCAGCAGTTTGGCCTTGGGCGTCATTAAGACAATCCGAAATTTACCTTTTGAGAATCCTACCATTATTCTTCTTCTGTGCATAGGCGGTTTCGGGCCGCACTTCTGCACGTTTTAGTCTGGATGCCGGGTCATGCCCGGCATGACAAGTCGTTTATTTCGCGTGGGCCTTTTCCTGGGCCTCTTCAACATTTCCAATATACATAAAGCTCTGTTCCGGCAGATGGTCCCATTTACCATCGCAGATTTCCTTACAACTTCGGACGGTATCGGCTACCGAGCAATATTTGCCTTCCATTCCCGTAAACTGCATGGTGACGATAAACGGCTGGGAGAAAAATCGTTCCAACCGGCGGGCACGGGCCACGATCTGGCGGTCTTCGCGGCTCAATTCGTCAATCCCAAGAATCGCGATAATATCCTGCAGGCTGTTATAACGCTGCAGAAATTCGAGCACTCGCTGGGCCACGTCGTAATGTTCCTGGCCAACCACATTGACGTCCAGAATACGCGACGAACTTTCCAGCGGGTCAACCGCAGGGTAAATACCCTTTTCCGTAATCCGGCGGCTCAATACCACCGACGAGTCCAGGTGCGTAAATGTCGTCGCCGGGGCCGGGTCGGTCAGGTCATCGGCAGGCACATAAACCGCCTGAACCGAGGTGATCGCCCCCGAAGCTGTCGAGGCAATGCGTTCCTGCAACTGGCCCATTTCGCTGGCAAGTGTCGGCTGGTAACCGACCGCACTGGGAATGCGCCCCAGCAGTGCCGATACTTCCGAACCGGCCTGTGAGAACCGGAAGACATTGTCGATAAACAGCAGGGTTTCGCCGCCCATTTCGCACAGGGCTTCGGCCATGGTCAGGCCGGTCAGGGCCACACGCAGACGGTTGCCGGGGGGCTCGTTCATCTGGCCGTACACCATGGCCACTTTATCCAGAACGTTGGACTCCTTCAT
>JANQGW010000118.1 GCA_028282905.1 Sedimentisphaerales bacterium
TTCTGAAAAGCGGTTTGACAGGAACATCTCGTCTATTAACGGTGACCAGAGGTCCGTCGTATTGATGTCTCCGACTTTTACATTTTGAATATCCACGTAACCATCAATTAAAAGACCAACTCTTTTTCTTTCATTATGCAAAAGAATCTCAACAACAATCACCATATCTGTTTGAGATTCTGGTGTTTCTTCTTGAAAATATACCATTCTAAGATCGATAACAAAAATACAATCCCCACCCCAATCCAACATCCCAACTATGCTAGGCTTTAGATTTTCAAGAGATTTAAGATGGAACTGATATCCGGCCTTAACCCCCTTAATTACACTGGTATCCAACGCATATAATTCATTTGCCAGTGAAAAAACATAGTATGTTCGAACATCCTCAAAAACGTCTTCGGTCATCGTTGGACCTCCACAATTGAATGCTCAGCCTTGGTATGTTCACGTTTTTGTCTTAACTAAGTTCTAAATACAAGTTGCATCTATAAGTAAAGAGTGATTAAACAGCAGAAAAATTGATAAAAAAAACAAGAATTGCCAGAAACATCGATGGTTTCCGCCCTAACTCCCCATCTCCCTGCTTATGGAACGATATGGAATAATTGAAGCAAAATTTGACCTGCCAAGTGTTAATATCTCTAACGAAAAAGGGAGAGCAAAACTCCACTCTCCCCTTCTTTCTAATGGCTCTTCTCGTAAAAGGTTATAGCCTCGCACCAACATCGCCTCAACTACATTCCGCCCCATTGGCATCATCTATAGCCTCAGCAATTTAAGAACGGACTAAGATGACCTTTTGGGTCACTTATTAAGAGCCATATATCTTTACCCTATTCCAATCCTCTTAATGCCTAAAACAAATTTACGTCAAAGATGCTCTTATGGTCTTAAGTTTTTCTACAATATTAATACTGATAATCAGTTTTTTGAGTTGTCCCTTCTCTATCTTAATATGAGTATTCCTTCTACTCTTGACAGGGTATTGCCATTATAAAGGATATTGAGGTAAAAAACGGCCCGTGGGGGTTGGGGGTAAACGGGCCGTTCTTCTTTAGGAGAAGGTAGATGATGAAGTTATTATACGAAAAGAGGGCGTAAGGTTATTAAAAATGTTTGCATTTCCCAGGACACTTCTAAGCTCTTAATATTAAAGGTTTTACAGAACTCCAATTTCGACACTTTTGTTATTTATCTACCTTTTTGGTTGTATATCGGCTGTAAGCGTGGCGATGGATTGGAATATGCTCGGTTGATTCTGAGTTGCTGTTTGTCAGACGATCTACGGTGAAAATATTGAGTTTTTTGTTTTTTTCGGTCGAAAACTGTCACAGTAGTGTTTTTAAGATGTATAATAACGCAGAAGCCTCAATCTTTTATTGGAGCAAGCATGTACAATCCATTCATCGTTGATACACATGAAGATACAACAGATGGCGAGTTGATTTTCCAGACTCTGGAAGGAAATCAAGATGCTCTTGAGTTGCTTGTTTCCCAAAATCAGGCTTGGATATACAACATTGCTTTCAGGATGGTCCTTGTTGCCGAGGATGCAGAAGATATCACTCAGGAGATTTTGATAAAGATGATTACAAAACTTTCAACTTATGACTCCCAAAAAGCATCTTTTCATACATGGCTTTATCGAATAGTGGTTAATCATGTTATAAATATGAAAAAGGCTGGATATGAAAAGTCCATTTCAAAATTAGAAGACTATTATTCATTCATAGAAACAATTCCTGATGAAAAAATCACGGTTACACCTGAAGCCAAGCTAGTGATCAAAGATGTTATGATTGGATGCGTTTTAGGTGCTCTTTTATGTTTAGACAGACAGCAACGGATTGTTTTTATTCTGGGGGTTGTTTTTAACATTACTTCAGAACAAGGTGGCGAGATAATAGGTATATCAAGTATAAATTTCAGGAAAATTCTATCCAGGGCAAGGGGTAAACTCTACAACTTTATGAATAATAAATGTGGGATGGTAAATACAGATGCACCATGTAAATGTAGAAATAAAGTCAGTGAATTTATAAGGCAGGGATACCACACTATTGACAATATGAATTTTTATCAGGAAAATGCTGCTAAGGTTAAGGAGCTGATTTCGGAAAAAATCAACCATTACGACAATACGATACACCCTGGCTTTGTGGAACTGTATCGAAACCACCCATTCTATGAGCCATCGGACTTGACAGGATGGTTAAAGAGGATTCTTGAACGGCAGGAATTTAAAGAGATATTTGATTTGAACTGAGGAGAAATCATGAAAGAAATACTAACATTATGTGGTTTTCGATGCGATCTTTGTCAATTCTATAACAAAAACATTAAAAACCAAGAACACAAAGAAAAAGTCTGTAACGATTTCAAACGAATATTTGGCTATGATATAAAACCTGAAGATGTTGAATGCGTAGGTTGCAGAAATGAAGGGAAGCATGCGGATGATAATTGCCTCGTCCGGTCATGTGCATTAGAGAAAAGTGTTGAAAATTGTGCTCACTGTCCTGAATTTATCTGTGATAAATTAAAACAGAAAATGAGTTTTATCGAAGACTATTTAAGAAATAATAAAAAACCACTATCAGATGAAGAAGTCCAAATATATATCGAACCCTACCATAGTAAAGAAAGGATGATCAGGATTAATAAGGCACTAGACAATGGAGCTGCTACATGAGCTATGAACGAATGTTAAACAAAGAATGCAAGCCCACAGAAGCTGAAATGCTCAAGTGGGTTGGAAAAAGAGCACCGCTCTGGTCTGACCTGACCGAATATCTGGCATCACACTACGATCTTCTTACAAAGATAGATTTTGGGGGCAAAAAGTATGGCTGGTCTATAGGTTATCGCAAGAGTGGGAGGACACTTATAGGATTATTTCCGGAACGTGATGGATTTACAGCTTTAGTCATCTTGGGAAAGAAGGAAGTTGTCAAAACAGAAACCATATTTGATAAGCTGAGTAAGAAAGTACAGAAGGTATTCCGCGAAACAGATCAGTCACATGATGGACGCTGGCTATGGATTAGGCCATCGACCAAAAAAGATATCGAATCTATCAAGATGCTCTTGAGTGCAAAACGTCGACCGAAATGCTAGGAGGTTGACTGAAACCTATTGGATGTATTCATTAACAAGCTTCTTTTTAGTACCCTCGAAAAGCACATCCTTGGCTTGGCGTTCAATCCAAGGCTTCTCCGTGAGTCCTTGAATCATATGAGTAGTTGGGATGAGCAAACAGCTATTAAAAACGTTGTAATTCCCTGTGAATTTTATAAACCCATTTTATTAAGAAGCTTATAAAAACGCATCACTTAGGAATATCGGGTTATTGGGTTTCGTAGTTGTAAACTGGTTGTAGGCTAAATTTTCAAAAATATGGTCTAATGATCTATTCATTAATCGACATACCCACATGACTCGGGGCCAACGTAGCTCGCTAAACCTTCATTGTACGTCTCTTGCATCCGCAACTCCTTGCCAGTCTCCTAGCGTTTCCGAAAGATTACTTGCACTATTAAAATTCCAACCGCAACACGGGGCTGGAAAAGAGCAATTTTGTGTTGCCACCAGTGTTGACAATAACCACGCACAAAGGCGGACTTTTACGGACAGAAAGAGGGGATAAGTGATGCCGAAAAATTGGGGCTTCAGGGCTAAAAAACGATTTTTTCCACCACAGAATCTGAATTCAACATTTCATACCGATCCGAGGCTGTTTGATAAGTACAATCTGCAGTTTATAGCCTTAAGACTAATATTCATAGAGTTGCCTAAAAGCCATCGTAGACACACAGTAGTTCATGGCTATATTTTCGGTGTCCTTGTCACTCCTTTTCTGAGTCGTTCATTTGTAACTTTAACCATGCTGGTCGATCAGTTGTAATGCCTTGCACACGCAGTTTCATCAATCGCTCTGCCTCGACGGGGTCATTAACTGTCCACACATACAAACCCAGACCTGTGGCTCTTACAGCATCTGCAAAATCTTTTGTCAGGCCTTCAGAATGAACATCGAGCCCATCAAGAGAATATTTTTGAGCCGTCGTGATCCATCCCAGATCATGGTATATACATTCCTTCGTGTATTCATCTCGACGCGTACCAAGAATCCAATATGCGGGAATGTCCGGCATAAGGTGCTTGGAACTTTTCACCACATCGAGACTGAAACTTATCAATACAATTTGATCTCTTTTGCCACTTCCATCAATAATCTGCTGGAAATACGGTAGTATCTCTTTACCACACTTAATTTCCACATACAACTTCTTATCTTCTGGTACACTGTCAATTACCTCTTCCAGAAACGGTATTTTTTCGCCGGCGTATTTATTATCTTTGAAGCGTCCCACATCAAGTGTTCGTAACTGGGCCGCAGAGGTCTGTTTTACTGCATATTCAACACCGGAAGCCCACTTGGTATTACTGTCATGGATTACTACGATGCGTTTGTCTTTAGAAAGATACACATCGATCTCGACAGCATCAGCCCCTAACTGCCATGCCAGAAGGACAGATGCCATTGTGTTCTCCGGCGCAAGATAAGATGCTCCGCGATGAGCAATAATTAGACATCTTTGCTACAGCCAGCAGAGATGATAGCAATAAACATTGCAACGAGTACTTTTTTCATTATCATAAACTCCCGTTATTCGATTCCAATCTAAATCATATAATATAATCCACCGGCTCTGCCGTTTTGAGCGTTTATGCATATAATGGTTCTGATGAGGAAGGCCCATGTTAAATGGGAATGTAAGTATCATGTTGTCATTGTACCAAAGCATCATAAAAGAAACAGTTTAAAAAATATCGCAAAGTGATCGGCAGATTATTCGCAAGTTTGCTGTAATTTCAATTTAAGCTGTGCAATATTTTCTTTCATCACAGTGAGATAATCGCCCTGCTTCGGTTTATTGCTGCATGGATAAAAAACTGAGTATTCCAAATTGAGTTGTTTTAACTGTTTTCTGATCGATTCACAAGGTGGAGCCTCCCATATCATAAATGTCGCCGGGTGTGTCTTTAGTAATTCTTTCAGATGAATCCACTCTGACTCGTCAGGCATCTGATCCGGTTCCCAGTGCAGATTTTTAAGGTTCAACTGGTACCTTTTGACGAAATAATTATATACAGGATGTGAAGCAATCAGAGGTGTTTTCTGTTTTTGCGAAAACAGATTTTCTAAATCATCGTCCAGTCCTGTCAGATCATTTTCCAGAGCAGCAAAGTTTTTTTGAAGATCGACCTGATGCTTGGGCAAAAGACGCAGCAATACCTGATGAACCGCCTGAGCCTGTTGTTGCGCCAATACCGGGTCCAGCCATGTGTTGAAATCAATCGCACCGTGTTCATGTTTCCCATCCGGTCCGTGACTATGAACAGTGATGTCTTCCATTTTGAGATATTTATCGCTAAATGCCGCAGAGGTATTCACCAGCCGGGAATTCGGCAGTGAGGCTATTTGTGTCCATTTTGCATACTCAGCACCGTTGAGAAAGATTTTATCTGCTTTCTGATAGGATCGGATTGTAACCTCATCGGGCTGCCAGAAGGCCGGATCAATATCAGGGGGTGCAGGGAAAACGACATCAGCAAAATCACCTGCAATGCGAGAAGCGAAATAGTATAGAGGGTAATTAACCGTATAAACTACCGGCATATCAGAAGCAGTGGAGTTATTTGCTGAGTCTCTTGCTGTTGGCTCAGTTTTATTGCAGCCCGAAATACTCATAAGTAATACAAAGAGCATAATAACAATGCCTTTTGTATTACGAGAATCTGCTTGATAATCACTCATTGCTTTGACCTTTCTGCCAGTTACCGCTTCTACGGTTAATTCATATTGGCAAATAAAATATTAATCCAATATGGGGCGTACAACATTGTTGTATAGGTTAAAATCCCTGCCAGAATCAGACTGAATATAAAGATAATCCCTAATTCGCAGGCTTGCAGCTTCCAGATAATTCCACGGCTGCATCCCAGATAGAACATGGTTGTCATCTCTCGCTGGCGTAATCTTTGAGACAGCAATACAACCAAAACCAACAGCAGAGTAGTGGAAATTGAAATCAGCCATACATTAGCATCAAAAAACCGTTTGATTTTAAATATGAGGCTAAACAACTCCCGTACGACTTTGGCCGGTTCAAGTAGTTGGAGGGAAGTTTGGCTGCCCTGATATCGCCCGGCCAGAAGTATCGCCGATTTTTGATCATTCGGAACACAGATCAATCCGGTCAGGGGAAATTGATCCAGCTGCCCATGAAAGTGAAAAGTATTGATATTGTCCGGCGTGATCTCCATATAGTGCATCAAAGCCGCACTCGCAACAACATTGCCCTTTTCTTTTTTGAGAAGAACTCCTTCGTCAGTGACTTGCGTTACGTCCTGGTGACCGTGCCCGAGTCCCTGAATGATCCAGGAGGTTTTTATGTCGACAAATACCGCCTCGTCATCGGCCGTATCGTTCTTTTCTAAGATACCGCAAACACGCATGTTCAGGGGATATTCCCCTGAAATATCAAATACATTAGTCGGATCAGACATCAGATAGTCACCAGGGGTAAGCTTGAGTTTTCGAGCGACGTTGGCGCCCAAAACACAATCGCCCAGGATAGTAAAAAAGTCCCCCTGTGTGACAGACAAATTCCGAAACTCAAAATACTCGATACTGGTTCCAACAATTGATGATCCGCGAGCGGTAAACATTCCGTGAAGTGGGATTGGCTGGGCCAATCCGCTACTGCGAATAGTCGCCACTTCATCCATAGTCAATCCTGAGGGCGGCTTGACGCGAAAGTATAAAGCATGAAACACCAGATCAAAGCGGTTTCCCTTGGGCCCAACAATTATGGGGGTAGCCTCGGCACGGGCAGTAAGACGAGATTGATAATCACTGACTAACATATAAATCGTAACTGGCAAATAGAGGGTTAGCATAATGCTCAGCACCAGTATCGTTGTTTTATAACGATGATGCCGAAGATAATGCCAGACAAGGATCAACGGACCGTTCATTGAGAGCCTCCCTGAACAAAATCTTCGAAATCAATAACATGGTCAAAACCCGACAAGAGGCTGTGATCATGTGTAATAAAGATCAGTGTGGCACAGGTTTGTGATGCCTGCTCGAACAGCAACATCTTGATGTGCTGCTTGTTTTTGGGGTCCAGATTCCCCGTAGGCTCATCAGCCAGAAGAATCCGAGGCTGAATAATAAGGGCCCTGGCAATCGCCACTCGCTGTTTCTCACCATGAGACAGGTCCGTAGGCCGCTGTTTGAGTTTGTCTGCCAGTCCCACCTCTGAGGCCAGGCGGATCGCTCTGTTTTCAACCTCTGCATCAAAACACAAGGCGCTATTGATGCGAAACGGCAAAAGGATGTTCTCAAGAACATTCAGATAATCAAGAAGTTCAAATTCCTGAAAAACAAATCCAATACGGCTGATTCGGAAGTTGCGCCGTTTAGTATCCGCCAATTGGGAAATGTCAACCCCATCAACGGTCAGTGTCCCATGCTGGGGAATGTGGATCCCTGCCAACAGCCTCAAGAAGGTGGTTTTGCCGCATCCACTGGGACCCAGTACCGCGATCTTATGCCCACCAGAAATGGATACTTCCGGAATCTGTAGGCGAAACCCATGCTCGCGGTATTGAAAATCCAGGTTTCGTATATTAATAATTGTATTGCCTTCTTTTTTCATTGGATTCAATCAAAATTTTCTCAAACGCACCTTGTATTTCAAGCGTTTTTCATCGAGCACTTCAAAATCTGTGATCCGCCATGCATCCGATTGGGCCTGTACCTCAAAACGGGCCTCGTATTCATGGGCTCGCTCATGAATATGGCCCCAATGTTCCACCGTGCCGAGTACCGTCCATCTGGCTCGATATGAAAAAGCGGCCTGATTCTCATCTGTACGGAAGACACGCTCTTTCTGCCCGTGCAGAATGTTCACTTCCTGAATCCGGCTGACAGCACCACCCTGTTCAGCCATGAGACGGTTTTGGTGAATGATAAGATATAATTGGGAAAGCAAATCGCCGCCGACACTGTGGGCCAGCGCATCATAAATATCACTTTCATCCCGATAGTCAAACGCGCGATAGATATTCTTGTGTAACGCCATAATGACCGCGTCGGCCTGTTCGTCTGTCACTTCCGGAATGGAAGCAAAGGGATTAGTAAACTCCACACGGACAGCAGACCATGCAGATAACGTTACCACTGTAAGTACCATCAAAGCAGCCAGTCCAATTCGTTTGAGTTTATTCATCGCCAGGAGAACGATGAAAATAATAATTCCAATCAGGCTCACCAAAGACAGCCAGGGCAGCAAAAGCGGAGGTGGAGAGACTGGACAAGGGACTGCCTTTAAAGCGGGTAGTTTACTTTGATCGGGATTGCTCCATCGAAATTGACGTCGGAATCGAGAAAAAACGAATTTCTCAGTTTTAGAATCGGTCAAGATCGTAGATCGAAGGATAGAGGCATTTGGGTTAAACATCTCCCAATCCATCGCCAGTTGGCCGAGTGAACCTTTGGTGGAATAGGATAATATGATGCCGAGGCGGGCATTCATTACACTGAGCCGTTTGCGAGGCGCCATCATAGCGAAATCTTTGAAATCGAGACCATAGAAATCGATACGACTGACAGTAGGCTTTACCTGAATACCGTCAATTCGGACTGGATTACGATGGCTGAATAATTCTCCAATGGCCTGTTTGGCAGCATCCTGTTCGGCTATCTCAAGAAAATTCTTATCGGCACGTTTGATCGGAAGAAAAGTCTCAAGCGTCAAAAGCGGAACGAGTATCTCATGGCGGACCTCAAAGCGTTCGATATAGATAAATGAGTAGACCGCACCATAGCTGGAAATGCCCATTGTTGCCTCACTCTGGCTGCGCTGCTGCTGGCGATGCTTTCGCTGATCAGCGGTCAGAGGCGTCGGCGGTTTCTCCCAGTCAAAACGAAGCGTATGGCCCTGTCCTTTACCCAGTTGCACAACATTATCTATCTCGATGCCCATCTGCCGAATTGTTAATTCCATGACTGAAGGAACAAAAGCTTCCTCCCCGCCGTAATCCTGAACGAAAGTCAAAAACTCCGGCGGCTCAGTCTGTTGATAAACGATATCATAAACAGTACTGTATTTCATCATATCATCGACGGAAATCCCATCGGGAGGAATTTCGAAAGGCTTTACCTCAGTCACCTCCCCAGCTATACTTCGGCCGTCTTTGTCCAGCACAGAAACATACTTTAACAAAAACGATTTGTGTTTCTCGATAGCCGTAGATATATCGTCAGGTCTTAACCTGTTTTGATCATCCGGCTCCAGACCATGGAACAGAAATAGATCTTCGCATAATATGGAAAGACGGATCGTAACCTTATCCTTAAGCACATCGACCTCGGCCTTGCTAAGTGAGATTGGATGCGCCTGGACAAACGATGCGCATAACAGAAAGACGAAGACGATCAGTCCTGTCGTGACAGTTTTTTTTTCAAGTCTATTTTGCAACAACAATTAACACTCCGATTAATCCAAACTGGACATATCACTCATACAGCCATGCATTTCTGTCAACAATCTTACAAAGAGACCCGCATTGTTACAATCTCATGTTTGACCATTGTAACAGCCCCATCGCTTCTTTCCAGTTTTTCTTCCATAGGATTACTGATCCAGGTCGCCTTTGGACGACGAGCCCATTTCAGCTTGGCCTTAACCGTTTGGTCGGCCGTGTTAAACAGACGCACGAGAAGTCCCTTGCCATCATGAGTTGGCTTGATGGTCGTAATCACTACGCCCTGTCCATCAACCTCAAGCATAGGCGATACCACTTCTTTTTCGGGATTGGCTGCAATGGCAATAAGAGGCTGACAAATATTGCGTCCAAACTGTTGCGCCTTAATTCCATCATAGCCTTTCGCATGAGGCCTTAGTGCATATCTGAAAGTGATCAGACCTTCCTGATAGGCCTTGTAGTTGCATTCCCAGTGATTATTCATGGTCCAGGAGTGGATGTAAGCACTGGGATCAATATGTTCTCGAAAATACTGAACCCCAAAGGGATGTGCTATTTTGATTGGATCAAACTGTAGCATCGGCGCATCCACAGACACCCAAGTCACTCCGTAATCTTCATTTGACAGATCCACCCATCGCTGCACACAATAGAAATTACGGTTGGCGCCTCGCATCTGGTCTTTTTCTACCTGCACCACGGCCCAGGGAACATCAATCCTGGATACCGCATCCGGAATATTGAACGGGAACCCAAAGTACAACCCTTCGGGACGACGTTCTTTGAGCTTGTCAGTGGAGTTGATCAACTCTACATGTTCAAAACCGTCAATAAGACGAATGCGTCTGATGAGTTTTTCACACCCCGGAGCATCACTTTCAATTCGTACCGTCGCCACCAGCGGCCCGGCATCTTCAATCGTCACCTTGACTGGTCCCTTGATCGTGCTTCGGTTCTCATTTGCATTACGACCAATAATGTAGAGGTAATCGTTAAGGCCTGCCGATTTTTCACCGTCAACCAGATTCGGTCCAATGTCACGATGCCGCAATTGGGCGATAGCACCTGTCTGAGGTTCAATTTCAAGAGACAGTAAACGGTTGGACATGCTCAATCCCTCCGCTTTAACTGAGCCGAATGTCTTTGAAGCTCCATCATGAATACTATAACGGCTTGCACCAAATGAAGGGATATCCTTTGCGATAAAGGCCAACTCGCCGGAGGATAGTCGCTGAGAAGGTATCACCTTCCCTTGATCATCTCGGACTTGATCTCCAACGGCAGACTGTTCTTTACTGATCAATACAAGATCGCTGCGCTGCCAGGACGCAGTGTTATATACATCAATGAACTCCGACGCTTCCTGACTCACTTCTTTGGCAACATCAGCCAACAGTTCGTCAGCCAAGCGTAAACTGTCAAAGGCATACGCCTGCTTGTATTCATCCTGACGAATCGAAAAATCAGAATCCGGATGACTGATACTACAGTTTGCGCCCCATGTGTGTTCGTCGTACATGATCGCCTTGTGCCAAGCCACGTCAAATCGTTCATAAAGCTTTTGTTCAGGACTCAGCATCGCCCAGAGGGTTTGAACCTGCGACAATTTCTCAGAGGCAATGCGATTTACTGATGTCGCTTTCGAGGTTGAGGCGCTGCCGTCTTCCCAATAGGGCGTATAGTCTCCCCGAACCACAGGGATCTGATCGCCATATCGTTTTTCAAATGTTTTCATCACATCACTGTTATTTGTGATAATGAGACGAGGACTGTCATATTTCTCATTCCACGCCTTTACCACTTTGGACAAGTCCAAAGAAGGCGGTCCGTTGTCGGCACCGATGCCGTAACGCCACATTACCATATCATAGGGATAGCCTACCTCTTCAAGATGGTGAAGGTAGCTGAAAACCTTATCTTCAGAAATCTCTCCTCTACCAGCGTGAAAACCCGAATAACCCCACCCCGGCATCCAGAACAGGATTTTATGCTTGCCGGAAGGATTTTCCCACCAGAAAGGCTGATCCGCCCATTCAAAAACACGCCCCCCCCGATGGGTACGCCCAACGATATTGGCTCCTTTATAAAAATCATTCAACCCGCCCGAAGCAAACCAGTTAGGTCCGACGGACAGATATGGAACGTCATGGTGGGCCAGGGCCGAAGCCAACCCCCATGTATAACCCGGCACATCCGACTGCATTGCAGAGACAATTGGTATATCATACTGTTTCTCAAATCGTTTCGCCGCCCCCATCAGTTCGAAAAGTTCTTCATCAGTGTACATACCCGTCATCGCCTGGGCATACAGAACATCCAAGTGAATCTGTTTATTCCGGCAAGCTTCAAGAAAGTTTTCCTTCTCCTGCTCCGAAGCAATCCGCATAAATTCTT
Source organism: Sedimentisphaerales bacterium (assembly GCA_028282905.1). GTDB lineage: Bacteria > Planctomycetota > Phycisphaerae > Sedimentisphaerales > Anaerohalosphaeraceae > 4572-13. The sequence goes on from JANQGW010000118.1 coordinate 11,959, forward strand.
CGACTGCCCACATCCCTTCAGGATGCCACTGGTGCCGGGCTGCCGGAGGATAATCCTTCGTTTCTTCTATATATTTAAGAGCTGTTCTTAAATGCTCGACCTGTACTTTAAGTACATCCTCCTGCGTATGTGTAAAGCCAATATCGAGATGGGTTTGATGGACGATATGCAGTTCCCAATCACGAACAGGATGTAATTCGACACCTGCAGCAGCAATGGTTTCACCGTCATAAACAATTTCGACTTTTTCTGAGTTAACATTTTTAACAGGTAAGGCATAAGCCTGAATCGTCTGGTGACCAGATTTTAAGTCAATATCGGTGTTCTGTTTGCCAACTCTAATACCGGCGCTGATTGGTTTGCCGATATGCTGAATTTCAAGCGTGACAGGCTGCACTTTTCTATCCATCTGCCGTACCATCACAGGCGGTGCAGAGACTGATCGAATAATCGTATTTGGCTTTATATCTGTCAGCTTAACATCTGCTGACGATTCGAATACCACCGCGTCCCAAAGTATCCATGAACCGGAAACAGTTGTGATCGCTATATGATTATCCCCTGCCTTTAATACTTCAGCAGGAATATCCACAGTGATAATATGCTCTGTGCCTTTGGATGGATCACCAAAGACTGAAGCATCACCAGCCCCTTTTGGAGTCTGACGCTCAACCGTAAAATCGTTGATCTCAATCCGTAGCTTGGGGGGATCAACGGAATGAGTATCGACAAAATCAAGCGTCAAACGGCATGGCTTGGTCGGCACCGCTGCCAGACCAAAAAGAATCTCAAATGTCTGAGGAGTACCCGGCGCCCAGCCGCCGTCAATCGTACCCGGCTGAACGTAAGGCCAGCTATCCTTGGTATCAGACTCGTTGACCACAAAAAAACCAGGACCACTGTAAATCCCATAATCCTTTGGTGCATGGGCAAACTCAGCAGTACTATTATCGGCTTGGCCTATCTGCCAAAGAGGTTGGAAAGCATTTTCTGCTTTTAACGGAGTGGCTATTGCAAAAATCATAGTCAGCAAAATGATACTGAATAATACTCTTACTACTGTAAACCGTAAATCACATTTCATTTCAATCTTCCTTTCTTAATATTAACTGTTTGACGCTGTGTTATTGACCTGCACCAATTCCTGGTCCACTCTCAATGTGATTACTTCAAATTTAACCAATGATATTTCTTTGGCAGCTTTTTCGAGAGGGTCTTCCATAGGGTTGGATCGCCAAGTCGTCTCTGCTTTTCTACCCCATTCAAGTTTTACCTTTTGCACATCATCAGTAGGATTAAATAAACGCACCATCAGGGCTTTACCATCTCGACTCGGACGAACAGAGGTGATGATGATATTGTCATTACTCACCTTCATTAACTGCCTAATGGTGTCATGTGAGCTGTCGGCAATGACTGCAAGCAACGGCTGACAAACTTCACGGCCGACATGTTGAGCTTTGACGGCATCGTATCCTCCTGCATGTGGTTTGAGAACATAACGAAAAGTAAATAGCCCCTCTTGATAGGCCTTGTAATTAGTCTCCCAATGGTTGTTCATCACCCATGAGTGAAGGTACTGGCCCGGGTCGATGGTGTGTCGCCAGTCATTGACGACACCATATGGGCGTGCGAATTTGATCGGATCGAACTGCAGCATCGGCGCATCGACTGTCACCCAGGTTACACCAAAGTCTTTATTGGAGACATCAACCCAGCGCTGGACACAGTAATAGTTTTTATTGGCGCCTTTCATCTGATCTTTTTCAGGCTGAACAACTGCCCATGGCACATCAACTTTGACAATACCATTAGGAACGTTCAACGGGTAACCAAAGAAGACTCCTTCCGCACGTTGCTCTTTAACTTTGTCCATGGTGTTGATCAGTTCCACTCTGTCGCTGCCACTGAAGACACGGACTCGTCTGGTCAGCTTTTTGCAGCCCGGAGCGGTGGTTTCAATCTTAAGAGTCGCTACCAGCGGACCGGGGTCCTCGACGGTAATTTTTGCGTTGTCGGAAATGCGTCGATGCCCTTTCTTATCATCGCGGCCGATAATCTGCAGATAATCATTAATACCTGTGCCCTTACTTATATCCACCAGTTCCTTGTTCAGCTTGTTGTGGTAGAGGCTGTTGATCGCACCGGTCTTTGAATCGATGGTCAATTTGATTAACGCATTTGTGATTCCGCTTTTATTTGCTCTGGCAGTTCCTGTTCCATGAGCTTCGCCAGAATGAATCATATAACGCCGAACACCAAAAGCCGGGACATTATTGGCAACAAGTGCCAATTCCCCTGAAGCAAGGCGCTGAGACGGCACCGGGTTGCCATCTTGATCTTTTACCATATCTCCGGCGACAGACTGTTCCTGATCAAGGATCACCAGGTCATTTCGGTTCCAAGATGTGGTATTATACACATCAATGGTAGATGAGCCGGCTGCTGTACGACCTTCCAGCACATCTGCGACAATGCCATCTGCCATGCGAGCCCCGTCAATCGCGAATTGCTTTTTATAGCGTTCTTGTGTAAGAACAAATTCCGTTTCCGGAGCAGAAATACTGTTCCAGGCACCCCAAGTATGTTCGTCATACATAATCATCTTCTGCCAGGCATCATCGCATTTTTCATGGAGTTGCTCATCTGGATTGACCATACTCCAGAGTGTCTGCACCTGCTGCAGTTTCTCATTAGCCCGACGGTTGATGGAAGTGGCAGCGGAAGTAGATGCGCAACCATCTTCCCAGTATGGAGTACAGTCTCCTTGGATGATCGGAAGGGTTTCCCCGTAACGTTTTTCAAACTCTTTCAACATCTGGCTGTTGCGGGAGATGATCAGCTTTGGCGAAATATATTTCTCGTTCCACGCTTTTACCGCATCGCTGAGGGTCAGATCCGGAGGGCCGTTATCCGAACCAATTGCATATCGCATGTGGATCATATCGTAGGGGTATCCTCTCTCGTCAAGATGGTGAATCGTATTGAAGATGTGATCAATACGATTCATCAACATGTTATCCTTCACATCATAGACACCTGGAATACCGCCCATAAAGCGTGAATATCCACCCATCGGCATCCAGAAGAGAATTTTTTCTTTCCCCGAAGGTGACACCCAGTAGAATGGGTGGTCAGCCCACTCATAAAGACGTCCGACACGGTGTGCTGCGTTAGGACCGACGGAAAGGTATTTGACACCATGTTTTGCCAAGGCCGTGGCTAGGCCCCATGTATAGCCCGGGACATCCGATTGCATGGCGGAATCAATCTTGACACCATATTTTTTCTCGAACATTTTGGCCGATGTCATCAGTTCCATCATCTCTTCTTCGGTATATATGCCGGTCATTGCCTGTGCATAAAGCACATCCATGTGAATGTCGCCTCTGCGTGCTGCAATCAGGAATTCTTTTTTCTCCTGTTCTGTGGCGGTTCGAAAGAATTCTTCCACAGCCCACATCCCCTCAGGATGGAATTTGAAACGCGATTCTTCAGGATAGTTGGCAGAGCGTTTAATTTCTTTCAGGGCACTCTTGATATGCTTCACCTGTAAGTCTAATACCTCTTCTTGGGTATGGGTGTAACCGATATCCAGATGCGTTTGGTGGATCAGATGAATTTCCCAGTTTCTCTCTCGTTTGACTGTTGCAGAGCAGGATAATTCTTTTTCACCGGTTTTGACGGTGATTTCTACCTGAGAATCTTTGGCCGGATTGGGAATCGGAATTAATAATTCGATGGAATCCATGAATGTTTTTGCCGGGACGATCTCCGTTGTATACTTCTTCCCTTCACATGTCACTGTTATATCCAGTTCACCATGTAAAAAACCGTCATGAGCATTAATGACAAACAACCTTCCCTCAGCTTCATTAACTTTGCGAATACCGCGACCTACCTTTGCTGTGACACCCTTTGCTTCTGGAAACTTTTCAAATCCGTATAGACTAAGGCTGTCATATAGTGTCCAGGAACCATCTACAGAAATGAGAGTCAGTTTGTTCCCGGTTTTTTTCAGACTGGAAGCCGGGATCCAGCAATTATATGTACTGTGGTTTCCGGCAGATGGATTTGTCATAACTTTGTCACCAGCACCGTGTTTCGTCTCCAAAGCCACCGCTTCTCCATCATTTAAAACAACATTAAACAGTGTTGGCAATTGAGCATGTGTCCCCACCACATTCAACTCAAGGAGGAGGGCTTTATAGTTTATTTCAGACAGATTGAAGTTAACGGAAAAAGTATGTTTTTTTGCTCCAGCCCAGTGATCAGCCGGACCTGGATGTATATAGGGCCAGGACTTCGATGAAATGTCTTCTCCAATGACGAAGTTAGCGTCGTGTGGAAAACGGAGCAGATATTGCTTAGTATCTCCAATGCCGGCTAGGGCAAATTCTGAGAAGTTATGATCTTTTTGACCGATATGCCAGATTGGGACTGCATCATCAGCTCCAGCTAAAGCCGAAAAGGCAACACTGAGACAACAAAGATACGTTACTACTATTTTATACGATTTCATATCATTAATTCCTTTTCTATTTTCATTTTTTAAAACTGATATGAGCAACTTTTCGGCCATCGAGACTCCCTAAACAAAACATAATTTCATGCGATTGTCACACTATTTGAAAGGCCCTGTTTTGTATTCAAACACGTATGTTAAAGTGAATCATATCTCAATGATGGACAGCCATGACTCAACGAAAAACCAAATATCCTGAAATTCTACATCATAATCTTTATCCAAATCTACTCCGATCGTTTAATCGACATCACTGGGAAATGTGCCGGGATAGGTCGCATAATCGCCGGCAATGGCAAATTCGGTGTAATCCTGATCTGCTGTACCAATTTGCCATAATGACACTGTCACGCTAAACACAAATAATTGAATACATAACAGACAAAAAACAAACGAACCCGCCTCCACTTTTAGATTTTTCTTTTTCATTTCTTCTCCGTTAATTTCTTATCAAAACATTGCCGTCAGAACAGATATCGCAAACACCCGTGGCTGACTCATAAAAGAGTATTTTGTATTCAACATCCACTGACTCACCGGGAGCCAACATACGATGAGTTGCTGTTTTTTCCATTACAGAGGCCAGCCCCTGTGCTGGATAACTTGAAAACGGTTCAATCGCCATGACATAGCTGTTTTTATAAAATGGGAAACCCGACGAAGCATTTATCTCCTGCCAGAACCATGCATAAGGAAAAACTTCTTCAGGCCAAACCATGCCGACTCCAAACCCAAGTTTTGTATTGGTAATGCCATACCAGCCGGATTTGAAATTCTTGAAATAGGCAATTAGAAACCGCTCATCACTCTGCTGGGGAACCATGGAAAAATCGATAGTTTTTTCATCAACCCGTGATATCGGCCAATCATATTCTTGTCCTGTCACCAGGGGATTGACCGGACTATCCATCGTATCGTCCGCCTCTAAGCAGGTAGCTCCTGTGTCAATTCTGCAATCACTACTTAGAAAAGGAGGTCCAAATGCAGGGTGTTGACCCCACATATAATCCATTTCTTCACCAGATTCGTTTTTAATCTGCTCACGTATTGACAACCAGGGCTTTCCGGCTTCAACTCTAATCACGCGTTCAAGCCTGAATGGGCTTCGGAATAGGCGAGTGAATAGCCTGACTTCCGCTATTTCACCCTCTGCGGCAACAATCTCGTAATCCCAGTACGTCATAGCTGCCTCACCGTGAAAATTCAGTTCAACGCCCTTGTAGGTACAGGCAGGGCCGCCATTAGGGAAAATCATCTGCCATCCGCCGGGATAGTTTTCCAACGCAGAGGCATGAGAATGAAAAGCGGACTGCGCACCGCGACCGGGAATCTTTACTCCCCAGGGACTTTTCCATAATACATCCATCTGAAGAGGTTTGTACACCAACTCATAGATATCGGCCCCCTTGTCAAGCAGGATCGTGGCATAGAGGATCTCATTTTCAATTTTGAGCGAACGGAAGGAGTCTTTAATTTTCCATTCTGTAATTTTACATTTATCCATATTTCGAAACCATTAGCACTGTTTGTCTTTAGAACAAGAGCAATTACTAAAAAGGCTCTCTCCAATTGCCTTCTTAGAAAGAACTCCCTCAAACACTTTTATAACTCTATTGTTTCTTCTGTCGTCTGTATTTATTGCATCATACATTGCGCAGATGTTTCCTGGGGGCACATTCGCCATTATATTATGAACCTGCTGAAAAACAAAACCGCCTGAGACATTAAATATTTCGGTGTGTCGTTTAGTGTGCTCAACAATTTTTCCATGTGATGCGTTTGGCAGCACATCCCTCGTATCGCAACCTCCTCCCCAAAACACAAGACGGTCTCCGAATCTGGTCTTGAGTTTCGAAGCATCCATGTTCTTACAACTGATCTGCACAGGATTGATCGCATCCAAACCTGCGTCAATAAAGTCCTCTAATAATTCGCTTATACTGCCACAGCAATGGAGCATTACTTTTACATCCCCAAGTTCTTTGGCACGATTCCACAGCTTTCTATGATAAGGCTTAAGGACTTCTCGATACATTGTGGGAGAGATCAATGGTCCATTCTGGCCGCCCAGGTCATCACCAAAACAGATCACATCGATATACGGCCCGACCGCCCCCATCCATTTCTCAAGATTAGATAGATGAAGCGAGCACAACTTGTCCAGTAAACGCCCTACCGCATCTGGGTACAGCCTCATATACATCAAAAAGTTATCCATCCGGTACAACCACTGTGGAAGCTCAAACATATTTCCACCGAATAAACCCACAATTGCACGACCTGTAGATTCTCGAAGTGTGCGTGCCTTTTCAGACATGACAGACAGGCCTTCATCGTTTAGTGGAAGATGTGCTCCTGGATGAACCGCTCCCGTCCAAATCGTATGGGCCAAGGCTTCTTCCAGTTGAGAAAAGTCATCTGACTGGATATTACTGTTAAGTAATGGAAAATGGGTTTGTTCGAAATACAAACACCCCTTCGTCTGAACACCAAGTTCTGTGCCATCGTCAGCCAGCAGATACCAATGATCTCCTCTTTTTTCAACATTTATATAATAAGGAATCTGGCAGCATGTGCCGTCCGGCAACACCCAGTCTTTCCAATCCTTATCCTCAAGACAAAACCCACGCCCCATCTCAATAACATCGATGTCAAAATAGTCCAGCATATCGTCATCCACTATGGCAAGTTGCTGAACCATATCATATACGCGAATCGGCTTTTCTTCAAACCCCAGATAACTCCGCAACTTCGAATACGCAATCGCAGATATTCCCGATGACCGGTGGCCCGACAAATCAATGGGGACGCGGTCAGGCTGTTTGTGATTGAGTGACATCAGTACGCGTTCTCTTGAATTCATTTTCTTCAACCTTTCATTTCTTTAAGGCTGCTATTGTCACAAAGTCACTATTTGCCCCAGCTATGTTCGATTTCTTCAAGGGTCTTGCCCTTTGTCTCAATCAGGAACTTCCAGAAGAAGAAGAAACTGCAGAATGTTGCAACAGAATAAAATATGAATATCGGGCCGACGCCGAACTTCTCTTTTAATACAGGGAACAGGAAAGCCGACAGGGCATTGAATACCCACAGTGAAAAGCTTCCGATCGCGCTAGCTCTTGCGCGTATTTGATTGGGAAACATCTCTGACAGTATCACCCAGATAACAACGCCCTGAGTTGTACAGAAGAACATGACATAGACCAGCATGCACACGAGCAGGTAAGGGCCTTTTATAACGTTCATATAGCCATAGGCAAACAATCCAAGGCATACCGGCATTGCCAGACCGCCAATCATCAAAAGTGTTTTGCGCCCCAATTTGTCTATCATCGCCATCCCTGCAAATGTAAAGATGAGATTGGTGGAACCGACTGCTACCGTCTGCAGAAGCGCTGAATCTTCAGCGAATCCGGCTGATTTAAAGATCATCGGCGCATAATACATAATGATGTTAATGCCGGTAAACTGGTTAAACATGGCAACGACCATGCCGATAATGACCAGTTTCAGGTAAGGTTGATGGAGAAGATTGGCCCCTTTTGATCTCTCTTCATGGGCCAACGATTCCTGAATGTCTGCCAGCACCGTTTCGGTGTTCTCTTCGGCGTCAACAAGCCCAATCACAGAACGTGCCTGTTCAACCCGGCCAACCTTTACCAGCCATCGCGGGCTGGGGGTCGTTAAAAACAGCATGACAAAATACAGGCCCGCAGGTACACATTCAGCCCAATACATGTATCGCCATGCATTATCACCGATCCTGGCAAGAACGAAGTTGGAAAAGAACGCCGAGACGATTCCTGTGACAATCGCCAATTGAGCTATTGATACCAGCCTGCCTCGCAATCGAGCCGGCGAGATCTCGGCGATGTACATCGGTGCCATGACCGAGGCGGCGCCAACGCCGAGACCTCCGATGATCCGGGCGATCACAAAACCGGTATAGGATTGAGCTGCACCGGTCCACACTGCCGAAACAAAGAACAGTACTGCAGAAACAAAAAGCATCCTGCGTCGCCCGAATATGTCCCCAGGCTTACCGACAGCAATGGCGCCGATAATGCACCCGACAAGTGCAGAACTGATAGCCCAGCCGAGCATCGTATCAGTCATCTCAAAATAAGTCTGGATACTTTCAGTTGTGCCGGACACGACCGCCGTATCAAAACCAAACAGCAACCCACCGATCGCTGCAGTAAAGGCAAACAGAAACAGTTTTGAGTTCATATTTTTTCCTTAATTTGAATTTCAATCCCTAGTCATCAGTTCAGAATAAAGCTCGCCAGTGCATATTCGCCCAGATCGAATTTCAATCTACCAAATCACCACTTAAATTCCATGAAAGCCTCATACATTGCCTCAATATTCTCCAGGGGCATATCAGGACCTACTTCGCCGTTGGCAACAATTCCCCCATTGGCTGTTCCAAGAGCATGAAAAAGTTCATTGACATAACCTTTCACCTCTTGCGGCGAAGCGTTGGGCAATACCCCCTGCCGATCAAGGTCTGTGCGAAAACAAATTTTACCTACAAATTGCCTAATTATATCTTCCTCGATAACAGATGTCTGGCAGTTGATCACATCAATACCAAGTTCGACCAGGTCTGGGATTATTTCGGAGATATTCCCATCGCTGTGAAACCAAACATGAAGTCCAGCCTCTTTTACTTTCTTAAACATCTCATCATAAATGGGCTTGAAAAATAACCTCCATTTATCCGGTGGGATCAGAAGACTAACCTGTGTCCCCCAGTCGTCAGCAAAATGTAACCCCTGGTACTCCATCTCCAGCCAATTATCAATGTATGCAAGATTAAATTCCAACAACTTGTCCCTCAGACGATAAATTTCCGAGCGGTCCGTAAAAATATCCATCAATGTCGCCTCGAACCCATGCAGTTGCTGTAGTTGCTCAAAGAATACTATCCACGCACCGCGAGCATAATAATCATCAGAGGTCCCTGCCATATGACCGCTGTACATCCTGTACTTCGGAATAGATGTCGTAAACACTTCAGGAAGAGAATACTGTTCGTAATTTGACCAGTCCTCATTAATAGGGAATTGCTTTGGAATTCCGCAAATCCCATCAGTCTCCACCATCCATACCGTTCCAAAATCGTCCGTATTGAAACCTTTCTTGTACATTGGAGGGAGTTTTTCTCTGGGCAGATCAGGCAACAAATGCCAGCCAAAGTCCTCATGCACATTATCAAGAATGCTTGTCAACGCATCACCATATTTGTATTGTGCGGCTGGAAGTATTGCGTGCTGAATTGGGGGCCTGTCGGGTTGTTGAAATTCAATCGCTCTAACAACTCTTTCTCTGCTATTCATATCATTTTTTCCTGCAAAAACCAGTCATAATCACCATAAAGGAGTGGCTTGACGGTTAGGAGCCGTCTCAAAGACAGCCATTTACATTACCATTATCCGTCAAAAACAACCTTGGTCTTCCTTGTATTCCTTATGTTCTTGACGCCGAATATAGTCCCAAATCTAATAAAATTCTGGTTCAGGGCTCAATCTCAAGGGCCGGTGTATTTTTTTCAGCCTTCGATAGTTCCTTCAGCAGGTTGTTGTACGCGGCGAGGCTATCTCCATTGCCCACCGTTTCATTTTCCGCTTGAGGAATCGTATTGATTTGACTGCAACCTTTACACCTAACGCGTTTCCCAGCATACTCATCAGACACACGATAGGATTGGCCGCATTCACTGCAGTTAAATTTAATCATATATAAGTCCTTTACTGTTTCTCGTAAATCTTTCGGTTTTTCTTTTTTTTATATTGCTTCATCTATGTATAGATGTCACTTCGAGGTAATTATTACTATATATTACACTCATTTAACTTTTCCTGACTGAATCCTAAACCGTTAAGCCAAGGTGCAGTACGACATCCACTTTTCACTTAATCCAAGGTTCATATCTTAACAAATCACTGATCAAATCAGCGGTTTCCCCTGTATTTGAATTAGAATATTTAGTTCAGTACCAAATACTTTCTCTACTACGCCTTGATCAACGGAGACCACAGACATTAGCCTCTTTTTGCTAATCAATCAGAAAACTCGCAGGCGCATTATGCTTTAGCTGCACATCGAATGAGCCATTGTTGACATCGATAGGTTTACCGAATGGTCGTCCTCTTAAATCACAGGGATGAACAGTTTGTATTTTAATATCTAACGGCAGTGTAACAGTACACTCGCCCCCCTTGCCCGCCTGCTCCCAGAGCCGAAGTACCAGCCCTTCACCATCCGGATTTTCACCAAATGCCGTAACCAATACGCCCTTGCGAGACAATTTTACTCCTTCCTGACTGAGTGGCAATTTGCCCTTTGGTCCATTGGCACAGGCAGCAACCAATGGAGTGCGGCTCTCATGTGAAGGTGTGATCAGATCCGCTTCATTTTCAAAGTCACCAAACGACCACAACCGTACGCGGGACTTCCATGAACCACCAATCCACTGCCGGAAGTTCGTGCCCCACATGTTGTTATAGAGGTTGACAAATACATTGGGCCTGCGAGGTGTGAAATCCCTTGAGAAACGCCACAGGCCAAGTCTGTCCAGACTAACAAGTGGGGAATCAAGAGGACAAAGACCAACGCCGCTCTTGCCATGATCCAACACCGCCAGCCCACCATTGACACAACTGACATCCTTGTATGTGTTCTCTACGATATCCCTAGCAGGATTCATTACGCCGCCAAGCCTGGCAAGGCGGAATTGGGGATCATCTATTTTCAATGGCAGAGAGATCCACCCAGCCTCGGGATAAGCATTAAGCTCCTTGTTATACACTTCCCATTCAATATCAATGTACGGCTGATCCTCGTAAAGCGTCACGGCAACACTGTGCTTGTGATCGATATTATTTGCCGGCTCAGCCATCATGACCGCTATTACCTGACCGCCATCCTTCTTTATGCTAAGCATAGCATTCGCTGTCCTTCCAGAAAGATATGGAATGTCCGGCAGATCACGTTTGCCCAGATCATTGTACGCCCAGCCTGCGTGAATTTTGAGATATTCTTTTAGGAACCGATCAACTTCTTTCTTGCCAAATCGCTCGTAATAATATTGTCCAAAATCATACTCGCTGTTTTTGTCGACTAGTTCACGATTAGTACGCTTATCAATGACAGAAGCAATACTGCCTGCTTTGGGCTTAAGGGTGACTTTAAAGAAACGATTTTCGATCACATTTGCATGCTTATTCACTACCAGATCGCTACTGGCATTGAAAACATCTTTGGACACTTTGTATGTGCGATAACCCATAGCGGGAACATCTTTGGCAACAAAAGTAACCATGTCATCTTTGTGAACAGACACAGGAACAGACACACCGCTCACTAAGTCTTTGACTGACTTGCCTGCAAAATCCAAAATGTTTAGATTTACCACGCCGTCTCTCGGCCACGGATGGGCGTTATACACAACAATCCGTTCACCAGCAACATCAACGGCCCCGGCAAGCACTTTCAAATCACGGTTAAGACTTGCTGAGACAAGCTCTTCAACATTGAGCCCATGCGTTCCTTTTTCTCGCCACGATTCATCATATCGCGCAAATCGCCCTTCCTTCAGCTCTTTTTCAAATTGCTCACCATAGCTCCTGCGCGGGCGTATATAATGCGTATTGATCGCCCATGTGTGTTCAGCATATCGGATACTGTTGTCAAAAGCGGCGGCAATCTCATCGGCATTCCCCGGAGTCTCCACTCCCCAGCTTTTAAGCAATGTATTGACTGATTCAGCCGCAACGATCAGCGGGCGTGCCCTTCTTGCGGCACCCGATTCGACCGGACTGGTCATTTGACCGTGTATCCACGCATCCGGCATATCGCCGTGTATAACCGGCAGATCGGGCTTTTCGGCGAGAATTGCAGCGGCAAAATCATCCAGTGTGCCAAAGCGAACCTTCACATCGGACGGCAGCTCACGCTGAGCCTTTCCAAGCAGGCTTTTCACTGCCTCAGGTGAGGGCGGACCGTGATTGTCACCGGTCATGATCATTGCAAGCCATGTCTTGTGCGGCCAGTCTTCGGGCGGAATCAGCCCCGTCCCATAATCCTGCCCGACATACATCGTCAATAAACGCGAACCATCCGGCCCTTCCCACCAGTACATCAAAGGCACCTGTGGCGACTGGCTCGCGGGATTACATCCAAGGTGCAAAAAATCGACGCCAGCGTGTTTGAGCAGCGTCGGCAGCACACACGAATGACTCGGCACATCCGTCATCTTCGCAGCATGCGGCAATTCTTTGCCAATTTCCCTGCACAGCTTCGAAGAATAGCCCATGCCTCTAACCAGATCCTCCAGTTCAGTCGACTCCGTATGCAGCGTGTAGGGCAAGGCATGAACGACAAATCGCCCTGCCTTGAAAGCATCCCATACCTTTTGCTTGCGCTCAGCCGTCTGGCCATCCCAGTCTTCCAGAATCTTCGTCATTGGCCAACCAGGAACCGTCCAGACAAAACGCTGATCCGCAGGGAGGCTCTTGCTCGCCTCAACTACATCAAGAGCATGGTCAATCATCGTCGTTCGGTAACGCTGCACCACATTTTTGGCCAGATCGGTAAAGCCAATATCAAAATGCGTCTTGAAAACAACTATCACCTCTTCCACATTGCGATTCTGACCGGCAAGTCTTGCCGGTTCGTCTTTCCTCAAACTGTCACCCGTGTGAACATCGAACTCGGCAAAAAATGTATTGGTCCATCTCGCATCGCTCTGGAGCGGGGAACGAGTAGGCTGGACATCCCATAACAGATATCTAAATTCACCTGTGTTACCCTTCGTGTCCGAAATGCTCACACCATGTATTCCACCCCAATTCTCTCCTGTCGTATTGGGTCTGCTGTCCACTTCGGCAATCTTTGTCCAGTTGTCATCATTGGCTGGATCGGAAGTAACCGGAGCATCTGCCCTGCTGCCATAAACCATGTAAACCTGCGGCGCCCTTGCACCCTGGTCGCCGGAGAATTCATGACTTGAATAGGTATTTATCATGGTAACAGGCAACATAGAACCAATATCCATGAGTATTTTGCCGCCATCAGCGTTGTTATTAGTAAAAAAAACCGCCTGCTTTGGCTTGTCACTCGAAGCAGAAACGACACCGTTGACTATCCATGAAGCATCTGCGCCGCCAGCATCCAGCCGATTGTCCACTATAGATACTTTCGAATTTGCCGCAACATCAGCAGTGGAAGGAGACGGTATTGTATCGAAGACATACGAGGAGTCTGTTCGACGTCCCTTCTCGATCTTTATCACGATCTCAGCGAAAGTGATAAACGGCATGAACAGTAACAACATCAATATAAAAGCCGATTCATAATTTTGCTTCACATCGCAATACAATGGCAATCCTTTCATTTTTTGGTCTATTGTGAAAATCTTTCGTCTCACAGCGAACTATCCGAAGTTCAGTGGATATTCCCCAAACTCTTTGGCTGTCTCTATTAACGCATAGACATTCTCTGTTGGTATATCGTCGTGGAGACTATGGTCTGTTGCCAGAATATATCCTCCACCAGGTGCTGCGATTTTCAAACATTCGAGGGTCTCAGCCTTAACCTCTTCAGGCGTGCCGGTTACCATGGTTGTTTTGTTATTAACGTTTCCAATAGGACATATTCGACCTTGATACCTTTGCTTGACAATCTGCAGATCCATTCCAGCCGCCCGTTCGACGGGATTAATCGCGTCAATGCCCGTGCCAACCAGATCATCCAGCACATCCCATATTTTCCCGTCATTATGCATAATAACGGGAAGTCCAGACTTCTTCAGACCTTGCACAATATCTCTGAAAGGCTTAACAAAGAACTCACGCAAATGCGTCGGTGACATCAAAAGTCCTGTAGTACCACCCCAGTCATCCGAAATATGAAAAGCATCGATTCCACCGGTCTCGCAGGCGAGTTGTGCAGTCCCCAGAACCCACTCAGTATAAGCTTGACACATTTCTTTTATCAGCTCCGGGTCATCATAGATTGTCATGGACAGCGTTTCGAGGTCCATCAGGTACCAGTACATCATCGTAAAGGGGCCAAGAAAGCCTGCAATAATCGCTAACTCATTGTCATTAGCACTTACTGCATCACGAATCATCTTCGTTCGGTAAGACATTCGAACTTCAGGCATCTTGTATTTATTCCAATCGGCCCGGTTCTTTATCGGAACATCAACCTGAGCCATGATCGGCCAGCCGTTTTTAATATATGTTACCCCCCATTCATCTGTATATCTCTCTCCGGCCTTATGAGGCTCTTCTTCTGTGCCGCAGAATCCATTGATCGGAATCCACATGCCGTCAAGGCCCAGTATATGGGCCATCTTGACCTGGCTTTCTCCATCGTACAATTCCGTCGTATATCCCAACAACTCCTCCTGCAGTCTGGGGCTGAACAAATACTCCATAATCGGCACCCTGTCAGGAACACCGCAACGAAGGGCAGTAACAACTCTTTCACGAGGTTTCATATAATTCTTCTTTCTACCACTGCAACCGGAAACAAGATACCTGTATCTCGCAGACACATATATTTTCATCTTTTTCAATCATTCCACAAGTTTAAAATGAGCCAGAGCCTAAAAAAGCAAGCTCTGGCTCGGGAAAAGCACAAATCTGTGTTCAATAACATCGAACAAGAATTCATAAAACAGTTCTTACTTGCGACGTCTAATTCCCATCAGGCATCCGAGTCCAAAAAGAACCATAGTGGCTGGCTCGGGAACACCCGTGAAACGGACTTCCGACAGGCCAGTATAGGGACTTCCGTCATAGTTGCTGTCAACCTCGATTCTGACATATTGAACGCCTGCGGTGTCGGCAAAGTCCACGACCTCTCCGGGGGCATATTGTTGATCGGCAGCCATCTGAAGCACCAGGTCATTGAAAGTAGCAAGGACTGTACGGTCGGCAGCTTCAAGTACCAGATCATACTGTTGTATCCCGCGTGTTCGTTCGCCCGCATAGGCTTGTCGGGGATGAAGGTTCCAAACAATCATGGTTTCCAAGTCCATTTCTGTACCCAGATCAAACTCTATCCAAACGTCTGCCATCGGTTCGTTTGCGTGCCAGAAGTTATCACTCTCACTGTCATGGGTGCTGGCTTCCAGGGGAGTATCCCAGGTCATACCGACACCATCAATCGTATTACCCGGCTTGCGGGCAGAATCATCCCACGCCGATGATGACGCTACTCCAGTCGGGGTAATTACACCGGCCTGAACTGCGCTAACCATCAAAGATATCGTTAATACTAACATAACATTTTTCATCTTTCCTACCTCCAAAAATTATTAAAGTTATCGCAAACTCAATCTACACTGATCAAGTCCGCTGCAAATCTCAATACAGAACTCGCTTCACTATATAACACGCACTTCACATCGAAATTGTTATCCCCCAGGCCAACCGCGCTGAGCACGTCGAAGATCCTCAATACCCCCCGGCGTAACCGGAGTTGGAGCAACAACCCAGTTTCGATAATCCCCAAAAAACTCCAGGGTTTCTCTACTCCAATTCCACTCTTCGGTGTGGCCGTCAGCAAAAGCAAGATTGCTGTGACTGAAATGCCACAGCGACATCGGATCACTCCACTGATTGCTCGTAATTCCACCAGAGGGATCAATTATCCAGGCATTAATGTTGTATCCACGAGGGTCATTCTCCTCAATGAAGATATACTTCGAACCTGGGCTTTTGATCTGACTCGTTTTTTCCAGATTATCCCAGGCGGCATAATCTAATTTGTTCCGGCCCCAATAGCCATTGAGAGAGTCCGGAATCGAATAACTGCGCAAATTGCCACCGGCAGATTTATCACTCGGACAGTGGTAGCTTTTAAGGGTTTCGACATAGGGCCAAATCGTCCCCTTTCGAATGCCTTCCTCCCTCTCGTCAAGGGGCGCCACATAGGAAGGCCCTGTCCAGGTAGGCCCGGCGTGTACCGAGTTCCAAGGCGACCAAGCCCAATCCGAGGGGCTACCCCATCCCATTGTAGGATGGTAATTCCAAGATCCGGGCATTTCACCATCATATTCGGTCGCATAGACGTGCCACGCCGACACCAGACCTTTTGTATTGGTCTGGCATAAAAGGCTCTTGGCAGACTCCTTGACCCTGCGCAATGCCGGCATAACAATCGCCATCAGCAACGCGATAATTGCGATGACAACCAACAACTCAATTAATGTAAAACCTTTTTTTCGTAAAAGCATAACATCGTCTCTTTCAATATTTAGGTTTTTCCGCAACAGCAATAACCATGCTTATTTCGCTCCCGATATTTTCTTTTTTCCTTCGCCAGTCCAACGACGAGTTGACTGTGCCGATTGGCACAGCCAACCCGTAGAATCAAAAAAAGCTAACTCACAGCGCTGTCCCCTTAAGCCAGTTATCGGCCAGTACAGCGAAATCAGACATGTCCACCTTACAGTCACCCGTGATATCGACTTCAGGATATGCTGAACAACCCGGTAGATTGATCAGTTCGATGTCATCGATGTCAAGCGTACCCACTGCAGCTACATACGCAGCTCCAAACTCAATCTGCATGCTTGAAGCGATAGCAGGAGCTGTTAAGCCGCGTAAATCAAGATCTACAACGGCCCACTCGCCAATCGGGTAATATGTCGATCCGGTACTCAGAAGCAACCATCCGCTTATAAGTTCTGTCTGCTGATCGTCAAACATCCTAACTATCAAGTGATAGTCATTATTTTCGTGCCTCTTTATCCAGAGACGCAAAACATCAAGCTGGTCTAAATCAATTGGTGCCGCAAGAGCTCGCGATATCTTCGTGTAGTCCGGATTAACGGCTTCCGATGAGATCAATCTCATAGCCTGATTGCCGCCATGCACATCGTCAGGATTTGGCAGCAATGAGAGGGAACCCGGATTCGCAACGATCGTCCACTTGTCCGCGAGGTTAGGATCCGCCGCAACGGTGTAGATTTCAAAATCTTCCACTTCATTTCCATCGGCCGGAGCAATAATATTGTTTTCCAGCCAACCGATTGCCAGTCCCCCAAGGTCATCGATGTCAACATCAAAATCATCATCAATATCGCCGTCAACAACTTCAGGATGACCACGATAAGTCGTTCCGAAAATTCCAAAACGAACTTCGCTCAGACCTACATAGGGCGCACCGCCCCAGTCACCATCTGTCGCGTCAGCGGTAATCACTACCGAATTTGCGTCGACACCGGCAAAATCAATTGCCGAGGTATACTGTATCTGTGCTTCACCGGAAGCCTTATCAAGGATGAAGAAGTCGTTCTCACCATCCATCAGTTTAGACCAGTTTTCGCCGTCATTCGTGTACTCAATATAAACCTTCTTGAGACCACGACCAGTGAGATCAGAACCGCCCCCACCAATCTGGTTCATGTTCCATACCCACATGGTACCGATTGGATACGACTTATCAAAATCATATTTGATCCACTCATAGCCAACGGTGGTGTTAGGATGTGCGCTGTCCAAATCCGTGTTGCCGTCGGCATGCCACATTGTCTCTGCTCCTGAGTCATTGTCATGAAGCAGTGTGTCCCAGTTAAGCCCGGAACCGTTCACAGTTTTCTGAGGATGAGGCCCACCCCATGAAGAAGAAGCGCTTGCGACAATCCTCGTATCATGGACCGCATCTTCTGCGGGCAACACAACCTCGGGATCTCCCGGCGCTGACCAGACCGTATTGGCTATGCCGAACAGTACCTCGCTGAGACCATAGTACGGATCCGTTGCAGGGTCGCCCCACATACCGTCGTTCTGGTCCGCTGTGATAACAACCGAAGTTGCCGTAACGCCGCCAAAATCAATCGCATCGGTATGCTCTATCAGAGACTCACCACTGGCTTGGTTGAGAATAAAATGATTAGGCTCAGGCACGGTGGAGGTATCCATCAGCCTGTGCCAGGTCCCGGTATCGTCAAGATAATCAATGTAAACCTTCTTGAGACCACGCGTTGTGAGATTGGAGCCGTCCCCGCCGATCTGGTTCATATTCCAAATCCACATGGTGCCAAGCTCCTGCGGTTGCGCAAAATCATATCGCAACCAGGCAGCGCCTGTCGCAGTGTTGTTTGGAACAGCAGATGTCGGCGTAGTCGAGCCATCGCCATGCCAGAAGCCACCATCGTTACCATGACGAAAATTCTGGGCCAGAAGATTACCGGTAATCGTATTTGACGCGGGCACATAGCCATCATACTCCGATGAAGCTGAAGCGGTTATATCACTACTCAGAACGGAAGCTTCTGCAGGATGATTGGAATAAGGATCATACGTTGTACCGTCAATACCGAACATAACCTCGCTCATGCCATAATAGAGACTACCCCAGTTTCCAGCTGTCGCGGCAGCGGTAATAACTACCGAGTTTGCATCGACACCGGCAAAGTCCAGTTCAAGAGTTGTGTCGATTACATCACCACCGGGACATTGGGGAATCTCATAATCGCCCTTATGCGTCCAACTGCTTCCGTCGTTAGTGTAATGGATTGACACATTTCGCAAGCCCCGATCCGTCAGGTTCATCGCTGTGGACCACTGATTATGATTCCACAACAACATCAAACCAAGGGAGTAGCTCCGGTCAAAATCGAATTTGACCCATGTAGAACAATCTAAGCCAAATGGATGGTTTTCCGAGCTTCCGACACCGCCAGCATTGGTGACCCACATGCCTGTACCATTTTGGTCATACCCATGCTGTAATGTTTCTATGTCCAGTTGTGATCCATTCACAAGATTTTGGACAGAACCATACGTTTGACTGGGAGCTGACGCAGTAATGGCTCCTTTAATCCTGATGGGCTGCTGAGTCGGTGGCCCCGCCGCGAATGCTCCGCTGCAGAAAATCAAAAGTATCACAATGAACAAATTAATCTTCCTTACACTCATCTTATTACACCTCCGCTAAAATAAAAAACAACTTTTATTATTTAAGTAAGCGACCGTCGATTACTTAAACTCGCAAAACACTCATCCCATATCAGCCCTCCACAGAAAAACATTTACAGACTGCAAAACATCAGCTATAATGCAAAACGGTTTGCAGGCGCGCAAAAATAGCGTGTTTGCACATTTCGTGGGCCGGTACAGGTCGGCAAACTTGGTTACCGGCTCACTTTTTTCCTACAAAAGCTACTTAAACAAGGATTCTATTGCTTATTGGGTCTTCCCGTACTGCTCTGACGCACAATCAACTCTACCGGCAACAGCCTGCGTACCGGGCGTTGAACAGTTCCGAGCATATGCTCATACAACAATTTGGCTGCTTCATATCCGATCTGCTCAATGGATGGTAATTGTCGAATTGTACTCAAAGGGGGTGTAAAAGAACTCGCAAAAGGCATGTCGTTATAGCCTACGACAAATACATCTTTACCAATCTGTAATCCCAGTTCTTCCGCAGCAATATAGACTCCGCGGGCGATAAAATCGTTTCCGGCATAAATGCAATAAACATCCTCTTTAGCTTCCTTGAAAAGTCTTAATGCAGCTTCAATGTCATACTCGAGGCCAAGATCGGTCTGTTCGGTTAGATCCCCTTCACTGGCTTTTATGCTGAAGCGATAAGAATCCAGATTCCGATAGTTGTACCCAAGCATTGCCTGGGACCAGCCGTTGACCCAATCCCTGCAACCACTGGGCCTGTCAACCATCCCCAAATAGTACACCGGCCGGCCATGCTCCTTAAGTAAATGGTTGGTCGCCAGGTAGGCACCCGTGAAATGGTCAGATTCAACCGAACTTACATCGATACCAGGCAGGATGCGGTCAATTAAAACGATCTTGATGTCGTTTTCGACGGCTTGCCGAATAGCTTCAGCGTAACCGGGGCGTTCAAGTGGAAGTACCAGCATGCCGCTTCTATCAGGACCAGGATTCGTCATAGCCTCGATAAACCGTTCGGGCGAATTCCCTACGTCGATAAGGTTGTACTCAAGCTTATGCTCTTGTGCAAACTTCCTGATACCCTCTGAGGCGGCAACAAAAAAACCATCTCCATGACGGCACGATACAAAGCTGAAAGAGAGTTTTTGAGCAGCATTCCAAGCCGCCATTGCGTTCTTTCTCCTTACGACAGCCCCTTTATTAGGCTCAATCGTGATCAAACCTTCCTTTTCAAGGAGTTCATAGGCAGACTTGATCGTCCGATAATTAACATCTAATTCTTTTGCCAGAATGGATATCGAGGGTAATTGATCGCCATCGCGGAACCGCCCATGGGCCTGAATGCTGTCACGCAACTGATGCCGGATTTGCTCATACAAGGGCACAGCTTTACTCTGTCCCTTATCAAGTGTAATGGATTTCGTCAATTTGTATTGCATATAACAATTTTCCAACAGAAGTAAAATTACATCAAAGATTATATGTCATCTGCTGATGGTTCATATTATATACTTCGGACAGATGACATGTCAACATAAAAAATGCAAGATTTATACCACATATATACGCACATTCAGTTTGAGTGACATCCACATACAAGCTAAGTCATAGAAAATAAAAACAAAAACACTGATTAAACCCACAAAAAAGGCCTCAATAAATAACCGATCTATTTATATTGTATTTTTTCTGCACTTATACATTGCAATATTTCTCTTTACTTTGTACTATATGTAATATTGCACACTGTTTCATTGTGCAATATTGGCCTATAATGGATAACTTTCAATGGCGATAATGAGACAGATCCTAATAGAAGCCTGCTATTTTCGTTCAGTATTGCAGGTAATGCAAAACTCGAAACACACAAAAGATAATTTCAGATATATATTATTATGTATCTTTTTATGTAT
Organism: Sedimentisphaerales bacterium; assembly: GCA_028282905.1. GTDB lineage: Bacteria > Planctomycetota > Phycisphaerae > Sedimentisphaerales > Anaerohalosphaeraceae > 4572-13. The sequence continues at coordinate 33,336 of JANQGW010000118.1, forward strand.
GTATCGTAACATCAGAAAGAAAAATCTGCAACTGTCAATTACAAGATCATGGGAGGGTAAATAATGCCTAAGACATTCAGTTTGTTACCAATACTTGTCGCCGCACTGGCCTTTTTTCTTACGGTCCCAACACAAGCTGGCTGCCCACAAGGCGATGCCAATGGCGATTGCATAGTCAACTTCGATGACCTGCAGCTATTGGTTCAAAAATGGCTCAGCACAGAGACCGCAACATGGGCTGACCTCAACGACGATAAACTGGTCGGTATGGTCGATTTCTCGATACTGAGTACAAACTGGCTTAAAAAGGCTTCACCGTTGCTAATCAGCGAGTTCATGGCAGACAACACCACGACATTGCCCACACATGTGGATTCCGTGGGGGTCTACCCTGACTGGATCGAAATATACAATCAATCAACCGTGTCGGTTTCTCTGGCTGGTTGGCACCTGACCGATGATGAATCCGATCTAAATAAATGGCAATTCCCGGCAGGCCTGACCCTTAGCCCTGACCAGTATCTGGTCGTTTTCGCCTCCGGCAAAACCCAACAGGATTTCCCCGAGAATTATCCGTATCTGGACACAGACGGACACTGTCACACGAATTTTAAACTCAACAGCGATGGAGAATATCTGGCATTAATTATGCCGGATATGAGTGTAGGCCACGAATACACGACGAACTATCCAAAGCAGTTCAGGGACATTTCATATGGTTTACCCCAATTCGTCACTTCTATGGTGTCAGATAACAGCATATCTGCCTGGCATGTGCCCTCAAACGAGGAAGCAGGGTCAGAATGGATATTAACAGGATTTGATGATTATAGCTGGAACCGAGGAGCATCAAGCCTTGGATTTAGCAACGAATCAACAGACGAGTTCATTACCAGCTCCAGCATAACAGCGACTGCTGCTGACGGAACATACGGCAGTCCCGCCAACGTCGTTAATGAAAGCGAGTTCAACCCGGACACATTCGAACACTATAGCAATCAGAATGGCATCGGTATGTGGGTAACTGACTTCGGCGGCGTTGGCAACAGCGAAAACCACCCGCTGGGACTGGACTGCTCAACCTGGATAAAGCTTGATTTCGATCAGACTTATCGGTTGGGAATTATGTATCTGTGGAACCAGAACCAGTGGGTAGAATCGAATGACCTGACTGATCGAGGCTTGCGGAATGTATCGATCCATTACACAAATGACGGAATCAACTGGATGCATAAGGGCGATTATGAGATCCCGAAATCTCCTGGTGGCGGCCCAATCCCCCCCACGTTTGAACTGGATTTCGCCGGCATTGAGGCTAATTCCGTTTTAATTACGGCTTCGGTGACAGACGGCAACTGGGGCAGCGACTACTACGGCCTCAGTGAAATTAAATTCGAAACATCATGCCAACTTCAGACTGAAATGTTGGGAACCAATACGTCGCTGTGGTCTCGCAGCGATTTTGAAGTAGATTCCGTTAATCTCCTTGAAACTTTGACACTTCGAATAAAGTACGAAGACGGTTTTGTCGCTTATCTTAACGGCCAGAAAATCGCACGCCGAAACGCACCTGAGTCCACACAATGGAATTCAGCCGCCTTATCAGATAGACCTGATAATGACTCACTTATGTTTGAAAATATCGACATTAGCACAAAGTTGAATCTCCTTCAGGCTAGCCCAGCCAAGAACGTACTAGCCATTCATGGGTTGAATGATCAGACCAACAATTCTGCCTTTTTGATTGCCCCCGAGTTATATGGATACGCATCGTCAATCTTTACAACTCAACGCTACTTTGCAGAAGCTACCCCTGGTGCTATCAACGGAACCGGCACTGTGGACTTGGGGCCAATTATCTCTGATGTCACAGAGAATATGATAGCACCTGACACTGCATCGCCAATCACCATAACAGCCAGAATTCAGCAATCCTTGCACACCATTGCTAATGTTACCTTGCATTACCGGGTAATGTTTGAAGGAGAGACTTCCAGCCCAATGTGTGACGATGGCTCAAATGGAGACGCAACCGCCTGTGATAACATCTATACCGCAATAATCCCCGCTGGCACCGCCCTCCCTGGGCAGATGGTCCGCTGGTATGTCACCGCAACCGATATCCCGGGCAATCCATCACGCTGGCCGCTGTTTCACGACCAGCTAAACTCACCCGAATACTTCGGCACGGTTATTATCGACCCCTCGATCTCCACGAATCTCCCAATATTGCACTGGTTTGTTGAAGAACCGGAAGCGGCTAGGACAGATACGGGGACAAGAGCCTCAGCCTATTTTAACGGCAATTTCTACGACAACTTCTTTGTTCGTCGCCGAGGATATACAACAGCAGGATGGAACAAACGCAAATTCAAATTTGATTTTAATCCCAAGTACCACTTTGAGTATTCACCTTCGGAAAAAAAAGTTGAAGAATTCAACCTGCAGTCGCACTACATGGAAATCGTATCAACAGCGTATATGCGTGAAAACGCGGCATTCAAATTCTTTCAGGAGGCCGGAACCCCGGCGCCGAATACTTTCCATCTACATCTGAGGCAAAACGGCAATTTCTACGGCTTGTATTCGTTTATCGAGCAAATCGACGAAACATTCCTGGAAAGAAATGGTTTAAATCCCAAAGGACTCATGTATAAAGCGACCGGATCCAGTGCCGACGGAACTTTAAAACCCAATCCGGCCACACACGCTTATAACAAGATCCTTCCAGATGACAATCAGCCTGATGTCTTCGATCCAAACTTCGTTGAACTTTGTCAGGAATTGAGCGATTCGAATAGATTTGACTATATGTTTGACTACATTAATCTGCCTCAAGTTATTAACGAAATGGCATGCCAGGCTATCGTGTTAAATCACGATCGTCTGCCGAAGAACTACTACATCTATCAGGATCCAAAAACCTTGTTGTGGTCGAGACTCCCATGGGATACCGAACAGGCCTTTGCGCTCGATTACAACACCACATGGGCAATGCTAACAGGAGAGAACTACAACAGCCCTCTTTATGGAGACAGCGAACATCCCCAGGAAGTCCTCCATCCTGACTATTACAACCGCTTACACGATGTTGTTCTGGACAATACTGTTACCCGACAAATGTACGTCAGGCGACTGAGAACTCTGATGGATCAATATCTGGATGAAAATACCGGTTACTTCGAGAGCCTCATCAACGGCTACAAGACACTTATAGAAGCCGATGCTGATCTTGATAACGTAAAGTGGGGTGCCGGAAACATTGACACTGGCGTGCATTCCATTCTTAACGAATCAATCCCAACACGACGAACGCAACTATTTACAACATACGGGCCATCCGGATCAACCCCTCTTATCCCGCAATCTCAGCCTGTAAGCCCCGGTATTGACTTTGGCTCGATCGAATATAATCCTGCCTCTTACAATCAGGACGAGGAATATATCGAGTTGGTCAATCCTAACTCCTATGCCGTTGACATCTCCGGATGGGTTCTAACTGGGGGCGTAGAATTCACATTCCCGGCTGGGGCAGTTATTCCAGCGAATGATAATCTGTATATCTCGCCTGATATTGCGGCTTTTCGTGACCGCACAACCAGCCCTAAGGGCGGCGAGGGCAATTTCGTGCTGGGCAACTATATGGGCCATCTTTCCAGTTGGAGTGAAACGCTGACACTAATGGATACGGGCAGCCGCGTTGTAGACACAGTAACCTATACAGGCAGCCCTTCCGATCAGCAGCATTATTTGCGTATTACCGAACTGACGTATAACCCTCTAGCCGACCCGAATCAGATTCTCGAATACATCGAGTTGAAGAACATCGGCACTGAAACATTGGACCTGTCAGGTGTCAAATTCACCGAAGGAATTGACTACCGCTTCCCTCAAGGTTCAACAACCAGCAAGATCAGTCTTGCAACAATTACTGACACATGGAAGTACGAACAGACAAATATTGACCTGGGCACTCAGTGGCATCAGCCATCATATGATGACAGATCATGGCCGGATGGACAGGGACTGCTTTACGTAGAAAGCTCTTCACTGCCTGCACCGAAGAATACGCCATTGACCATTGGAGCAGACACCTACTACTTCCGCAAGCACTTCAATCTCGACGCTGATCCTGCAGCCAGCACGATAACCCTGCAGATGAATACCATCATAGACGATGGCGCGGTGTTCTATCTTAACGGCGTGGAGGTGTATCGCCTGGGCATAGCCGATGGCCCCATCGACCATAACACTAGAACAGATCGGGCAGTTAACAATGCAGTTTACGAAGGTCCATTTACCGTATCTTCTGCTCCGATGGTACAAGGCGACAATGTTCTTGCAGTCGAAGTACACCAGAAAAACTCAACCAGCAGCGATATTGTTTTCGGTATGACACTGGATGCCACAATTACATCTGTTGCACCGCAGGTCACACTCGATGCGGATAGTTATATTCTCCTGGTCAAGAATCAGGCGGCCTTTGAATCCCGCTACGGCTCAGGCCATAATATTGCAGGCCAATACATCGGTAGCCTGGACAATGGCGGCGAAAAGATCAAACTGGAAGATTATACTAACAGTACCATTCTATCATTTAACTATAACGACAGTTGGTATAATATTACCGACGGCGAAGGCTTTTCTCTGACGATTAAAGATCCTGCTAATCCTGACTTAACCATGTGGGACAGCAAAGCTGCATGGCGGCCAAGCGTCAGTGTAGGCGGTTCACCGGGAACAGACGATTCCGGCATCATCCCGCCTATCGGCTCTGTGATTATCAACGAAGTACTTGCACACTCAGACGCCGAACCTTCCGACTGGGTAGAGCTTTACAATACGACAGATCAGCCAGTCAACATTGGCGGATGGTTTCTCAGCGACAACAACAATGACGATCCTAACCGGATGAAATACCAGATCGCTGAAGGCACGATGATTGCACCTTTTAGCTATATAGTATTCTATGAGAATCTGCATTTGGGAAACGTCAGCGATCCCGGCTGTAATGAGCCGTTCCAGTTCAGCGAAAACGGCGAGACTGTGTATCTCCAGTCCGGCCAAGGTGAAATCCTTACCGGCTATTACGAAGAAGAATCATTCGGCGCCTCACTGGCAGATGTCGCGTTCGGTAGATACCAGAAAAGCACGGGAGCTTTTAACTTCGTAGCGATGAGTTCAAACACGCCCAGCAGTATCAATTCTTATCCGAAAGTCGGGCCAATCGTAATCAGCGAGATAATGTACAACCCATCAGCTGGCGGCACATTTGATAACGATGAGTATGAGTATATAGAGCTAAAGAACATTACCGGCTCGAACGTGCTTCTGCAGGTACATGACAACAATCTTAATGTCGATGTGCCGTGGAAATTTACTGATGGCATTGATTACACGTTCCCTCTCGGAACGACAATACCTGCAAACGGTTGTATTGTTATTGCGAAAAATCTTACCGCCTTTACAGAACGCTACGGCTCGGTTCCTGCCGGCGCACAGCTTTTGGGCCCGTTCGAAAACACAACAGGGCTGAGCAATGGCGGGGAGAAGTTGGAAATATCCATGCCGGGTGATGTGGATGATCTCAGCACACGCCAGTACATTCGTATCGACCGTGTAAACTACAGCGACGGCTCTCATCCTGTCGGGGATGACCCGTGGCCCGTCGATGCCGATGGCAACGGAAAAGCTTTGGATAGGAAGGTATTAAACGATTACGGCAACGATGTAGCCAACTGGCAGGCAATGATCGTGTCACCAGGAATATAGAAAACAACAACCTAACATTAAACAGGGAACTTTATCATGGAGAGTAAGAGGAAGATGATTAACAGTGTTTTAGCAAGAGCAATGTTTCTATTCTTGTGCGTTGTAATAATAAGTTCGGTAGCTTTGGGACAATCAGAAAATGCTTCACAGATAGGCCGGGAACGCGTCCAGAGGAATCATTCTTTGCATCCTGTGAAACTACCTCCTGGGCAACCCAAAGAATTCACAGTAAAGGTCGACCGCAACGGACACACCAAGCAGTTGGTACTTAAGCGTCATTCACTAAAGGCCCCAAATTTCTGCGTAAAGGTATGGTATGCCGGCCAGCTTCAGGATGCGTCTGCCCCCAATGTAACAACCTATCGCGGAAGTCTGGCCGGGGACCCCCTGTCAAAGGTATGTGCAACGCTAGGCTCCAGAGGATTGGAAGCTAAGGTTGTAGAAGGAGACAGGCAGACTTGGAAAATTGAACTCCAGCGAGGACACAGATTGGGCTATCGCAGTGCTAACATAGAAGAGGAGCATCTGATCATAGAGGGCGAAGACCTTTCTTTAGATGAACTAGGCGTGTGCGGGGCATGTGACAACCATGATTTTATAGAAGACGCGACTCCGGAAGCTCTGCATATCAGTGATATCGATGGAACGCTGACAACTGACGGTATGATTGTAAACTCTCTGATACAGCCGTCATCAACTATTACAGAGGAACCGGCTATTATGGCCGCAAGCTGCCAAATGCATCAGGCAGAGATTTCTTTTGATTGTGACTACGAGTTTTCACAATACTTTGATCCCACCCCTGACCCAAACGACACTGATGGAACGGTTGCACGTGTAATGCAGATTCTAAATGAGGTTGACTTCTTTTACGCTCGCGATGTGCTGATCACCTATTCATTGGTCGAGATCGTAGTCCGCAAAGATAAGTTTTATGAGACAAATTATGGCACTACAATTGCCGATGGGAACTTACTCCAAGCATTTCGCACTGAATGGAACGGCGAGGGAGTCGGAACATATCAACCGCACGACCTGGCTCACCTGATGACCGAAAAGTCATGGACGGGCGGCATTGCAGGTTTAGCATGGGTTGGCACAGTGTGTACGTATTCTCGTTACGGCTGGTCACGAAACAGTTCCGGCATTGTCGGCCATGAGTTAGGACACAACTGGGGAGCCGGCCATTGTCTCGATACCGTTGTGTGTAATAACCTGTGCGGGTCCTGTCTTTATATTGGCCCTAACACCAAAGCGGTCATAGAAGCACACCGAGACTCTCGCTGGTGTCTGGACCTGGCGCCACCGTATGCCACGCCGGTACCACCTTATGTCACACCGGAAAGCGTGAGCATGACACGAGAGGAATTGTTGGCTGTGGACAGCTTGAGTTTTGACGTGCTGGCCAACGACCATGACGCCAACTGTGACACACTCTCACTCGTCGGTTACGACCCCGTTTCAATACAGGGCGGAACAATTACCGACTCCGACAACATTCTCATCTATACTCCGCCAGATAGCGGTTTTCTTGGACTCGATACCTTTACCTATATCGTGGGTGACGGTAACGACGGCCAGATGACCGGCACAGTATCCATTGAATCCAAAGGTTTAGCTGTACAGATCGATGCGCCTACGGTTATCGGTTTTTCTTCGGAGTATCCGGGCGGCAGCTGGGCAGCCAACCAGGCGGTCGACTCTACTCAACTCGACTGGGCTACCAATGGCGATGGCGCAAACGCATACATAGATTTCGACTTTGGCCAGGCTGTAGCGATCGATGCATTTCTCTTGCAGGACCGCGTTGCCGATGTGGACAGAGTTAATAGCTTTTCGCTGACTTTCAGTGATAACAGCACTTTTGGCGATTCCGATGACCACACTGAAACATTTACCAACAACGCAGGCGCAGCGGCACAAAGCTACTTCTTTGAAAGCCAAGCCTGCCGCTTTATACGATTTGACGCAGTAGATACTGCGCACGACAATTCCAACACCGGCCTGGTTGAGATTACATTTTACCAGTATAAATCAAATGCTCCGGCTTACATTTCGCCTTCAAATGTCACAGCATCGGCATCATCCGAATACGCAACTTCCGTGCCCGCTGCCCATGTAACCAATGGTTCAGGCTTGACGGCCAATACCATACATGACAACGATGGTGGAGCCGGCACGATGTGGCATGGAATCCTCGGGACTCCATTCGGAGGCATCAGCAATCTTAATCCCGGTACAACACCCGGCGCCGAGTGGCTCAAATTCGAATTTAACAGAATTTACAAGCTTGGCAAAACCGTCATCTGGAACCACAACCAGGCAAATCTCACCGATCGCGGCATGCAAGACGTTTACATTGAATACTCCACTGACGGCGTTAATTACACGAATCTCCTGGGACAAGGCAATACCTTCAAACTCAAACAGGCTCCAGGCATGAATGGTATTATGCCTTCAGACATGATTGATTTTGCAGGCGTCGAAGCACGTTATATCGTTATTACAGCAACAACCGAAAACCCCAACTATGGCGGTAATGTCATTGGCTTAAGCGAAATTCGGTTCGGCCTGGCAACTCTCGATGAATCCAATATTACGGCGACCGCATCGTCCATGTACTCTGTAGCTCAATCGCTCACAGACATCATAAACGGCTACAGCCTTGACCCCAACAACCTGCATGACAACAACGGTAATGCCGAAACAATGTGGCATGGAATCGTCGGCCCGCCATTCGGAGGGACCAACAATCTCAACTCAGGCACAAGCGCCGGAGCCGAGTGGCTTAAATTCGAGTTCGATAACATATACTCCCTGAATGAAATGGTCGTATGGAATCACAATCAGTCAGCCCTCACCGATCGCGGCATGAATGAAGTCTACATCGAATACTCGACGGACGGCATTAACTACACCAACCTGTTTGGTCCTGGCGTGACCACCAACTTTACTCAGGCCTCCGGTGTCAATGGCATTGCCCCGACGGATGTGATCGACTTTGGCGGTGTTCCAGTTAAGTTTGTCGTGATTACTGCCACTATGGCCAACCCAAACTTCGGCGGCAACGTCATAGGTATGAGCGAGATACAGTTTTGCGTATCAGGAATAGCCTCTGAGCAGCCTGGGTTCACCAGCAATCCCCTTGTAAAGTCAGCTGCGGTTGAAGGCACCGCCTATGATGCTTCCATTGCAGGCGATATCAATAACCCTTCAGGGTTACCATTAACATTCACAAAGGCAAGTGGCCCTCAATGGCTTACCGTGCAGCCCAACGGCACTCTGTCAGGCACACCCGACAATGCCGATGTCGGCGAGAACACATTTATAGTGAAAGCACAGGACACCGAAGGCAATACCACTCAATCAGTGCTAAGCATTATAGTAGGAAATGTCTTCAGTGGCGACATGGGAATTCATGACTTTGTCGGCCTTGCTGAGAACTGGCGAAGCACAGGCTGCACCGACACCCCCGGCTGTAACGGTGCGGACCTGGACGGTGACGGTACTGTCGATCTCGCAGACCTTGGCATGCTGGCCGACCACTGGCTCGCAGGCATTGAGCCGGACCTCATCACATACTGGAACATGAACGATAGCAGTGGAACCATTCTGCGAGACAACTACTTCTCCGCAGACGGAACCTTCGTTAACATGGACAACTCATCCTGGAACGAAGGAAAATTCGGTAACGGTCTGAGACTTGACGGTATTGCTGGCTACATAGAAATCCCTCACGACGACAAGCTCAACCTTACCGCAGGATTCACGATCAGTTTCTGGCTCAAAACCGATTACTTGTCTGATTCCCACGCAAACACCATTATTTCCAAAGGTTTAGCAAGTACTACCAATTATGTCATCGATATGTACAAACCCAGCTCCGGCGGAGGCCTTCGATTCTTTGGATACGAAAACGGCTTTGTCAAGGGTATCACGGATCCATCCGGCCCCTCGCTCGCGGACGGAATATGGCATCACATAGCATGTACATTCGATGGAACCATCTGGACCATTTACAGCAACGGGCAAATATATAAAAGTAAAACACAGCCTTGTTCTCTGACTGCCAGCAGTCAGACGCTGCAGTTCGGAGCAAGGCAGGCAACCGCAAATTATACGGGTATGATCGACGAAATCCGATTATATGATCGGGCCTTGACTCTCGAAGAGATTGCACAGATCACCAATCTCAACTGAATAAATGATGTATAGGCCGATGTGAGATAACCCACCCTCTTCAAGGCAAAAACAAAGGATTGCCTGATAAGCTTTGAAGGATAGAGACTTGATAATTAATGAAAGAAAAACAATGTTAACTATACAGTAATACAAGGAGACACAGCGATGGCTGTTCTAAGTATAGACTTCGGAGGAACTGTCATAAAGCTCGGCCTAATTGAAGCAGGCCAGATACTTTCCACAATGAAGATACCGGCCCAATCCCATAGGAGTATGGAAAACAGATTGTCGGAAGTCGAGAACGCAGTAAAAATTTTGTGTCGCGACTTCGGAATTGCCCCCTGCCAGTGCACTGGTATCGCAATCGGCTTTCCTGCGATGGTCGATAACATTAACGCCCGTATCTTGAACGAGTTCGGAAAGTATCCCGGTGCTATGAATGTCGATCTGGAAGCATGGGCACATAAATCATTTGGCCTGCCGTTAGCAATCGAAAATGACGCTAGGCTGGCAACCATAGGCGAATGGCAATATGGCGCGGGATCAGGCTGTAAGAATCTTGTCATGATAACACTGGGAACAGGCATTGGAACAGGCGTGATCATCGAAGGCAGGGTTCTCCGCGGACAAAATGGACAGGCCGGATGTGCCGGTGGACACATGACCGTCAACTATAAGGGACCCACATGTATCTGCGGCAACATCGGCTGTACAGAAGTTGAGGCCTCTTCAGTGACTCTTGAAGGCTGGGCAAGGGAGCTTCCCAATTTTGAACATAGTCGTTTAAGCAGCCTCGGCAGAATAGACTACAAAGCTGTCTTCGACTTGGCACTTAACGATGACAGCCTTGCTCAGAAGGTCGCGGAGCACTCAATTACCATATGGGCTTCTCTAGCCGTCAACCTCATACATGCGTATGACCCCGAACTTCTCATTCTAGGCGGAGGCATTATGAAGGCGAGTGACTACATCCTGCCCCGCATACACACTCATATCAACCGCCACGTCATCTCCACAGGCGCCAAGCCAACAAGGATCTCCATTACAAAGCTTGGGGATACCGCTGCGCTGGCAGGTGGAGAGTGGATTCTAAATGAAGCTAAACAAAGAAATCTTCCCACAACAGCTTAACCTATTGAAATCAGATAGAGGCAACAAATGCACAAATCAAATTATGACAAGTACCCATTTATACAAATTGACGGCTATGAGAGCGAAACTTTCAATGGATATAAGGAAATTATTGCTGAAGTCAGACACAGCATTAACGCCTCTTCTCGCAAACGGCATATCGTTGCCATAGACTGCTATCCCGGTGTTCGTGATAACGAAATACTCTCCGCTTTTCAAGAAGGTCTTGGCCCTGTTAAAACCTGCAATACTCTGGACATAAAGCATTCAGAAGAAGTGGTTCATAATTTAATCAAACGTAATCTGACGAATGACCGGGTGTTCGGTGTTCTTTCGTGCCATACACTTGGCGAATTCTTTGATCCTGACAAGATAACCGCCGCCGATTCAGAGATTGACAAGATCGAAAACGGAATAGTTCTTGTTTACGGCGTTGGCGCAGCTCTTGTCACCATACCCGACATACTCATCTACGCCGACATGCCCCGCTGGGAAATACAGCAACGCTATCGCAGCAGGGAACTCGGCAACTGGGGCTGTAACAATCATGACGAAGACTTCCTTCACAAATACAAACGCGGCTTTTTTGTTGAATGGCGAATCGCCGACCGGCACAAAGTATCCCTTTTCAACCAGACCGACTACTTTCTCGACACCACAATCAGTAACAAGCCAAAAATGATCACAGCAAATGCCCTCTGGGTAGGTCTCAAGAAAACAATGCAAAAGCCTTTCAGAGTAGTCCCTTTTTTTGATCCTGCACCCTGGGGTGGTCAATGGATGAAAGAAGTTTGCAATCTGGATCGCTCGGTTGATAACTTCGGATGGTGCTTTGACTGCGTCCCCGAAGAGAATAGCCTTTATCTGAAATATGGAGATGTCCAAATTGAGATACCGTCTATTAACTTGGTTTTCAGGCATCCCGTTGAATTACTCGGAGACAGCGTGCATGCCAGATTTGGCGCTGAATTTCCTATACGATTTGACTTCCTTGACACCGTGGGCGGCGGCAACCTGAGTTTCCAGGTCCACCCGCTGACAGAATACATCCAGCAAAACTTCGGGATGCACTACACGCAGGATGAAAGCTACTACATTCTGGATGTCGGTGAAAACGCCTCTGTATTTCTAGGACTGAAACACGGCATCGACCCAGAACAGATGATCGCGGATATCGGGATCGCTCAGGTTGATCCAGATCGGCCCTTCAAAGCAGATAAATACGCTAATCAATTTGCGGCCCAAAAGCACGATCACTTTCTGATACCCGCTGGCACTACACATTGTTCCGGAGCCAACACTATGGTCCTCGAAATTAGCGCAACTCCATACATATTCACATTTAAGCTTTGGGACTGGGGTCGACTGGGACTTGATGGCAAACCGAGGCCCGTACACCTCGACCACGGCAAAAATGTAATTCAGTGGAATCGAACAACCAACTGGGTCGAGAGCAATCTTGTCAATCGAATCGAAAAAGTCGCTGACGGCGATGGTTGGATCGAAGAAAGAACCGGCCTGCACGAACGAGAGTTTATTGAAACCCGTCGACATTGGTTCACTGGCACAACTCAACACCAGACAGAAGGCACCGTCAACGTGCTGAATCTCATCGAAGGCGAAGAAGCAATCGTAGAAAGCCCTAATAAAGCCTTTGAGCCTTTCGTCGTTCACTACGCCGAGACTTTCATCGTTCCCGCTTGCATCGGAAAATACACCATCAGGCCTCACGGCCCATCAACAGGTCATAAGTGTGGTACAATAAAGGCATATATCAGAAAATGAGTCAGCAAAACTGAGGTGCTAAATGGATGACGGACAGTTGACTTGCCAATTATGCTGCCCGTTCCTGATTCATTTCGTACATTTCTTCATAGACCACCGGGCTGACATTGCCCAGCGAAGCATGTCTTCTCTGACGATTATAAAACACCTCGATGTAATTGAAAATATCTTTTTTGGCATCTTCTAATGTTTGATAGATTTTCTTTTGCACCCATTCATTTTTCAGACTGCCGAAAAACTCACCCAACAAAGCCGTCGCATGATTTCTTGCCGAGGTGTACTTGGCCGAGACATTACGCAAAACTACACTTTGTCCGTTGAATAAAAAGTCATAAAAGTCTTGTAAACTGAATTAAAAAATGGGACATGAAAATTCTCGAACTTTCACAAAGTCATTAATGACAGTATGTTGCGTTGAAATAGGCGTAAATAATGTCATGATCGTCAAGAAGAAACTATAATTTTCGAACTCAAAGAAAAGTGACATAACTCCTTGTTGAAAATCAAATTACGATTTGTAAGAAATGTTGGAAAAGAATTGAACTACGGCTGGGTGGACGATTATCGAACTGCGGTGTCCGTCCAGCCCGACGATTGGGGCCTGTCGATTATGGTATAATTCTCCATTTTAAGGCTTAAAATCGGAACTACTTATATATTAGCCTGCCCTGCAATTTTGCTATGCAGGCCGATATATCAAGAGCCGGCTTCAAGATCATTTTAATGCGGCTTTGGATTTTTCCTTTTTAATGGTTCGCTTTTTAGGTTTGATGCGACCATCGGCTTCCAGATGACGCTGGCGTTTTTGTTGCATTAGCCGCCTTCGGTTCCCATCGAAATCCCAGCGGTTATGATTGGACTGGCGATCCTGCATTTGGAGCAATTCGAGTTCTTGCAATTCCTCCATCTGTTCATCAGTGGCGGTTTTGCTTTTCATGGCCGCTTGCAGTTCGGCGCGACGTTGCGCAATTTGCTTTCGCAGAGCTTTGGCATCATATTTCAGGTTTCCAGTGCCGTCCGGATTGGTCACGGCGTTAACGTCCATAATTAGCTTAGCCTTGCCGACGGTCATATTCAGTTCCAGCCGGGAGTATTGATACGGAATGGTCTTATCACTGCTCTTTGTCTTGAGATAGACATATTTTTTTGCGTCATAAGCCTTATCCGCTAGTTTCAGTTGGCATTCCGCCTTGGAAATATATCCTTCAGTCGGAGCCTGATCCATAGGCTGGTCGCTGATGAGAACACCACCGCCAGTGGCGTCGATAATAGTCAGTTTATATGCATTTTTAGCAGCAATGAAATCAGAAGCGATTGAAAAACTGTTAGATTCGGGTTTGGAGGAATCCAGCGTGTCCTCATCTCCCATCTTCTCTGTTACAGCAATCTTTTCCGGTTGGACTTTCTGAAAACGCCCTTTTCGACTGGCGAAATCAAAACTCTCTACTTTTTGAGCCTCAAATTTAAGTGTTTGAGAAAAACGCATCATTAGGTTGGAAGATATCTCAGCCAGTATCGACGACGAGGTAATTAATAAGCCAACAATAATTATAAAAGTGATTGATTGTTTCATTTCACATACTCCATTATTTATTGTTTTTCTTTTTTAAGAAAATTGTCCCTGTTAGCAGAAGTATCATTGTTGCAGGTTCAGGAATTGTCGTAATCTGCAATTGATAGATTCGCACTGTATCATCACCATAGCCATTTCCAAACGAAAGTCCTTCATTACGTTCACCATCTAATCCCATAATGCTCAGACCAATCGCAAATTGCCCTCCCGCAGCATCCTGAATCAACTCTTTTCCATAATCATTGAAATCACAGTAAAAAAGAGGCCCCGGCTTCTTATATGTCCCATAACGAAAAACATCCACCCTCATTACACCCAATTCCGGGCCACTCATTAAATCATTATAAATGTGAACTGCCGGAGGCCGGCCGCTCTCCACATAACCATGACTTAAAACTAACTCATTAGATGGTATACTGACGGGCGAAATTAAAAGATTCTCATATGCATCTTCGCCCCAATACCGCGTCACTTCTAAGCACAACGTAACATCACTAATTTCATCAGTAATCTCGGGGATCGAAAATAAGAAATAAGAGTTCATTACTGGATCAATATCATCACCGTAAACTGTGACGCCTACTGAACTATTTTTGTTGTTTGACGAATGATATCCGTACTGGTTATACCATCCCGTATCATCTGTGTCGATGACGATGGTATTTGCAATAGAGACGGAAATGGTCGCGAGAACCAGTATTAACAATCCGGATATTTGATATTTTTTCATCGCTTTGCCCTTAAAAAGTTCGCCTTTTCACCACTGAACATCAGTCCAATGTTCATGCCGGTTTGCTTTCTTCCTCTTCCATGGAGATTATTGTTTATAGCATGTATATCTTCAAAAGTCAAGGTTTTCTCTCCAAAAAACGCTGTTTTTGATCCCAATTCACTTCTCTCCTACGAATGGGCCTAATCGGCACCGCCAACAGTGAACTCTAGGCACAAAAACTAATGCCGGTGATTGCAAGCATTCAATCATCCATCGACACTCATCAACTTGTCACGCCGAAGCCTTCGGCGAAGGTGGATCATCAATCGAATCGCTCATTCGCATGGTTCAGTACGTGATAAACAATACCACCCAAATCACGCTTACGACGTGGCATAACAAATTAAAGCCAGATATTCAGGAATAAATAACTTCCAAGCAGAAATTACCCTTTATCATTAGTCATTCATCATTAGTCATTTTAAAACGTCCCGGAGTATCTGGCTTTCATAGTTTCTTAATTCTCTTTTACTTGTTTTAAAAAACCTTTTGTATTATTAATATGGTACTTCCCAAGAATAATGTCCATCCGATTATTAGTGCGGTTTTTCTTCCTTTTTCTCTCTTAGAAAAATAATTCATTATGATTAATAATAAACCTAATATTGCAAAAAAAGAATCCAGACCAATTGTTATTTTTTCAAAGTTATTCATGTCAATTATCCCACAAAATTCCTATTTTTCATTACAACTCTACTTATCATTATTCTTTATTGGCTTTCCGTCATTGTCTCCAGAAATTGTGTCAATGCCTCCAGCTAAAGTTTGTACAGCACTACCACCAGAAACAAGGCTATCGACTACTTCAAGAGCATTTGCGGCTTTTTTTAGTCCTTGTCCTGCTATAATCAAATCAACCGTT
>JANQGW010000165.1 GCA_028282905.1 Sedimentisphaerales bacterium
AAATGCATTGCTGTATGTTGAAAGCTCTGCCTTGCCGGCCCCCAAGAATACCCCGTTAACACTGGGCGCTGCGACTTATTATTTCCGCAAGCACTTTACCCTTGACGCCAATCCGAGTGTAGATTCAATTACTCTGAATCTGAATGTCGTCATTGACGATGGGGTCATCATTTACGTCAATGGCAGTGAAGTACTTCGTATCGGCATCGACCCCGGTCCGGTCAGTCACGGTGACTTTGCGGACCGTTCCGTCAATAACGCCGTTCTTGAGGGGCCTTTCGTAATTGATTCAAGTTTACTGTTGGCAGGCGACAATGTGATTGCGGCAGAGGTGCATCAGCGAACCAGCAACAGCAGTGATATTGTTTTTGGCCTGTCACTGGATGCAGCAATCGAGAAGAATATCGATGTTGAACCGACCATTCTTTCGCCCGGCCAACATGTTGTCCTTGTAAGAAACCAGGCCGCGTTTGAGTCGCATTATGGAACCGATATCCCAATCGCAGGAGTTTATGAGGGATATCTGAATAATGGCGGAGAAACTATTAAACTGGAGGATCACACCAACAGTACTATTCTGGAATTCAGCTATTCGGATAACTGGTATACCATTGCCGACGGAGAAGGTTTTTCGCTGACGGTTATCGACCCGAATAATGCTTCGCATGATCTTTGGGGACAGAAAGCAAACTGGCGGCCCAGCAGTGCTATCGATGGTACGCCCGGCACCGCTGATACAGGCAGTTTTATTCCGGACGGTTCGGTGGTGATTAATGAGGTGCTGGCGCATTCGGACACCATTGACAGTGACTTTATTGAACTGCATAATACCACGGGCGAGGTGATCAATCTCGGGGGATGGTTCCTCAGCGACAGTGATTCAGACCTGATGAAGTATGAGATACCGCTGGGAACTTCGATTGATCCGAACGGCTACATTGTCTTTGAGGAAAATACGCATTTCGGAACCCTCTCCACCGATCCCGGTGTACACAAGCCGTTTGCGTTGAGCGAGAACGGCGAGACCGTTTACCTGTCGTCGGGACAGGGGGGGCAATTAACCGGATACAGCGAAGACGAGGATTTTGGAGCCTCTGAGCGGGATGTGGCCTTTGGACGGTACCAGAAGAGTACCGGAACTTACAATTTTGTCGCCATGAGTAGCAACACGCCCGGTGCCGCCAATGCCAATCCGAAAGTCGGGCCAATTATCATAGGCGAGATCATGTACAATCCCCCGGCCGGCGGCAGCTATGACAACGATGAATACGAATATATCAAGCTGTATAACATCACAGATTCTCCAGTCAATTTGAAAGAATACGACCATTTCCTTGGTGTAGATGTGCCCTGGAGTTTTACTGATGGGATTACCTACACCTTTAGTTTGGATGCGATTATTCCATCGCAGGGATATATCATCCTTGCAAAGAATCCTGAGGCATTCGCTGAGCGTTACGAAATATCTGAAGGAATCACGGTTTTGGGGCCCTATGACGGCCAGCTAAGTAACGGCGGCGAAACACTTGAATTATCAATGCCGGGAGACGAAGTGGCCGGAATCCGGCGGTATATCCGGATGGATCGAGTTAATTACAGCGATGGTTCTCACCCGATTGGCAGTGATCCGTGGCCAAGCGAACCGGACGGCAGCGGCAGCGCATTAGGCCGAATCGACAAAACAACCTACGGCAACGATGTCGCCAACTGGCAGACAGCACCCGGGATTTAAATACATAACGCTTGACACAGGGTGTATTCGTTCAGTTCGTGATCTTGCGGTTATAAAATGTTATAGGTAAAATATCATTAATCACCACCTTGCCTTATCTGAGGCCTTTAAATGCTTGTGGCGAAATTCCAAAGATTTTTTTAAAGGCTCGGGTGAAATGGAATGGGTCATCAAATCCCAGTTCGTGGGTGATTTCTTTGACCAGTATGCCGGATTCCTGGAAACGGTCCGCTGCATAAGTCATTTTTAGATTCAGCAGGTACTGATAGGGGCTTTGGGTATCAAACCGTTTGAATAGTCGGCATCAAAACGCATGATCGATCATCCATGCTTCAGAAATGAATTATTTGAACTATAATTCG
The DNA here is from genome assembly GCA_028282905.1 of Sedimentisphaerales bacterium. Classification (GTDB taxonomy): domain Bacteria; phylum Planctomycetota; class Phycisphaerae; order Sedimentisphaerales; family Anaerohalosphaeraceae; genus 4572-13. The sequence continues at coordinate 2,095 of JANQGW010000165.1, forward strand.
TTTATAGCGTAATTTTAGTATTAAGGTGTCTTGAACATCTATTGTCTTCTATGAGGGTGGGATAGATCGAATGTAAAAGTGTAAAAGGAGACTGAAGTCAATATAATATAGCAATTTTTATGGATATCATGTTTTTTCCTTTTTTTTTGTCACATTTCCCTGACCTGACGAATTAGTTAGGGGAGTCAAGATATGGACCAAAAAACAGAAAATCAGGGTTCTCGTGAGGACAGATATAAGCTCTTCTTGAAATTATTCAGGGAGAACGAGGATGTTCTGTTTGGATTTATCATGAAATTGATTCCCAATTATTCGGTTGCCGAAGATGTCATGCAGGAAACGATGATGGTCATGTGGGAAAAATTTGATACCTTTCAGGAGGGAACCAGCTTCATTGCCTGGGCAAAACAGATTGCACGCTATAAGACAATAGGGCATGTCCGGAAAAGCCAGAGGCGTTCAATGGTTCATTTCAGCGATAATGTTATCGAAGAGCTTGCCAACCAGGAGCCTTCGGCTGCTTCTCAGAATGAATATCTTGAGGCGTTGCAAAATTGCATCCACAAGCTCAGGGATCGCAGCCGGAAAATCATTCAACTGCGATATCTCAAGGAGATGAAGGTCAAGGATATTGCAAGCCTGATGGGATTAACGCATAATGCGCTTTCAAAACACATGTCGCGAATCCATCACAGCCTGAAGAACTGTGTCGAGCGAACCTTACATGCATGGGATGTTACCAATGGATAAGCAATTGGAAATCCGAATCGACGAGCTTGTCTATAAGTCCTTTGAGGGAATGATCTCTGAGCAGGAGTGCCGTGAGCTTGAAACAATCCTGGAATCGGACCCGCAGGCCAGAGAATATTACAGTTTCTCCGTTGATTTTAATATTGGTCTGTTGCGGATGAAGCGGCGAATCAGTTATCCGCTCCAAACGACGATGGCCTTGGAAGAAATGGCTGAATACGAAAAAACGGCTCCCGCTATTACAATAGAGACGCCCCACGTCAAACAGCAACCGGTTGAATTGTTAAAAATTGAGAGAACACCCCGGACAATCAATAAATTCTCCCTGTACTCGGCAATCATCTCCATCGCGGCGGTTATTGTCCTTCTGATATATATAATGTTTGTTCCACCGGCCGCATTACAGGTGGCGACCATTACTGACAGTGTCGGTGCCAAGTGGGCGGTGAGCGAGAACCCAACGGTGATTGGAGATCGGGTATGGGACAACGGAGGCGTCCGGTGGCTGCAAAAGGGAACCGTGAAGATTGCGTTTGATTACGGAGCGGAGGTTATTATTGAAGGTCCGGCTGAGTTTGAGCTGGAAAATCCCGAAAAAATGCTGCTGCACTCCGGTCGTCTTTACGCGGTTGTTCCGAAAGGAGCTGCCGGTTTTACCGTCCAGACGCCGTATTCGACGGTCATCGATCTCGGGACGGAATTTGGCGTCAAGGTGGACTTTGACGGCAGTACGGATGTCCATATGTTCAAGGGCAAGGCGTCGATCATTCCCGGCGAAACGGGCAATAAAGCCGATGGACTTTCGCTGTCGGCGGGTCAGGCTAAAAGCGTCAATACACATGGTCAGATGCGTAATATTGCCATAAGTCAAGCGGATTTTCTTGCCCCGGCGCAGTTTGAGGTGTTGAGTCGGGCTGACAAAGGTTCGGGCTATCATCGCTGGCTGCTGTACAGCAACCAGCTTCGTAAAGATCCGTCACTGGTGGCCTATTATACCTTTGATAACCAGGGTCAATCGCCCCGGAAACTACTCAATATTGCTGAAACAACACAAGGCCGATTGGACGGAATATTAGAATCTGATAGCCTTCCTGAAGCATTGCCGATCTGGATGAAGGGACGCTGGCAGGAGAAAGGCGCACTCAATTTTGAGTGCCAATATCAGCAGTTTGTCTCGGTGGCCCATGATCCCATCTTGAATTTGGAAAAAGAGATGACACTCGCGGCGTGGGTACTGATACAAGATCCCAAAGACGGTGGGACGATCCTGGCTAAGAGCGTTTCCGGGACGCAGCAAGATGGGGCACCGCGGAAGAACTACCAGATGTGCTATTTTGATGCGGAACCATTTGAAGGTGCCGGGACTGCTAACAGCTTGCAATTTTCGGCTTCCTCAACGGCTGAATACGTACCTGTGACTGCTGTCTA
>JANQGW010000231.1 GCA_028282905.1 Sedimentisphaerales bacterium
ATGGGTTTGGCGCGTTTGGGGCCGATGCCGATTTTGCTGCGGTGCTTGCCGTCACCGGAGAAAAACAGCACATCGTCTTTAACCACCAGCCGGCCTTCCGGTACCTTGCCGAAATAGGTATCATTAACTTTTTTGCCGAGCTTGTTTTCGGAGCCGGCTTTAAACGGAATCACGATGGTCGTCGTATCTGATGGCTTGAGCATATTCAGCAGCCAGATCGACAGCATCCCCGTCTTCTTTGTCCAGGTGTTTGAGCCGGTATTGGTAATCCTGTTGTCGCTTTCAAAAGCCACCATCTGCACGTCAGTACCAATCGGCACATCGATCAGAGTTTGGACTTGTGATTTATTCAGTAAATTAACCGTGCGGTCAATCTGAATGTCAAATTGTGTACCGGACCAGTTGGTCAGTTGAGCTTTTTTGCGAAATGAAGCATGGGTCTGGCTTTTCGAAACCACATCATACGCCTCAATATCAATCACCGGCGGAGTCTGCCAGTTTTCAAAGTCGAAGCTGTCGCCCTTTTTGAAGAAGATCGCGAACTGGCCGCCCTCCGGCCCCATCCAGAAACGTTCTTCGCCACCGTAGGCATTCATGTGCGGCGTAATTTCGCCGGAGGCGATCGCCTTGTAATTCAACCAGCCGAAGCTGTCTTTGCCGCCGACGGTGCTGGTCATGACCCGGCCCTGATAATCCGGTACGACCGCCACCTGCGCCGAACCATCCGGCGACGAAAGCGTGATCACATCCACATGCTTTTCAAGAAACGCAACATCTTCGCTAAACGTCCGTTGCATCTGACAACCTCCTGTCAATAATATAATCGTTGCTAATGTAATTACAATAGAGTTTCTCATGTTTGCTTCCTTTCATTGAAATCGTTCTCACGAGGTTCAATTCAATCGGCCTGTTGGGTTTTATCTTTGATTTCCAGCAACTGCTTCATGACATCATACAGCTCGATTTGAGTGCCTTCGACGCCAAAGGAATCATGCAGTTTGCTGTACAGGGCATACAATTCCGCATAGACCCGCGTATTGGCGGCATTCGGCTCAAAGACATCGCTCGGGCCGGCACACATCGCTGACTGGGCCTGTTCAACCGTAGCATAGCCGCCCGCCGCTTCACCGGCAACGACCGCCGCCGCAATCGCCGAACCTAACGCACATGTCTGAGACGAGCCAGCCACTTTCATCACGCGTCCAGTCACATCTGAGTAAATCTGCATGAATAAAGCATTTTTCTCGGAAATACCGCCGCAGGCGATAATCTCGTCAATCCCAACACCGTATTCGGCCAGGCGATTGATAATCGTCAGGGCACCAAATGCCGTCGCTTCGATCAGGGCGCGATAGATTTCCGCCGGTGTCGTATGCAATGTTTGCCCTACCAGCAAGCCAGTCAGACGCTGATCGACCAGCACAGTCCGGTTGCCGTTGTTCCAGTCCAAAGCGAGCAGACCGGACTGACCGGGCTTTAACGCCGCAGCTTCTTTGGTCAGATTATCATGAGAACCTTCCTTCTCGCCGCCGGGGCAGATGACATCCACAAACCAGTTGAAAATATCACCCACCGCAGACTGGCCGGCTTCGATGCCCCAACTGTCCGGCAGAACGGAACTGTCCACAATGCCGCACAGGCCGGGAATATCCAAAGCTTCGCCGCCTTTATCGCCGACCATAATGTCACAGGCACTGGTGCCGATGATCTTGACCAGCTTGCCGCGACCTACGCCGGAACCGACTGCGCCCATATGCGCATCCAGGGCACCGGCTGCAACAGGAATTCCCGCCGGCAGGCCCAGTGCTTCAGCCCATTCTGCTGAAAGTACACCAGCCGCCGTATTAATCGGAACTGTCTTCTCAGGCAGCGTTGCCCGAAGCTCAGCCATCGCCGGGTCGAGCTTTTCCAGGAAATCAGCCGCCGGAAAACCGCCCCAGGCTTCATTAAACATGGCCTTATGACCGGTTGCACAGCGGCCGCGAACCACCTTATCTGCGTCATCCACGCCGCAAAGCACCGCGGGAATAAAATCACAGCACTCCAGCCAAGTATAAGCCGCGTCAAAGACTTCGCGATCAACACGCAGACAATGCAGAATCTTACTAAAGAACCATTCCGATGAATAGGTACCGCCGCAAATACTCAGATACTCCGGCTTAATGGATTTTGCCAATTCGGTAATCTCCTCAGCTTCAGCATAGGCAGTATGGTCTTTCCACAGCCAAGCCTGAGCATTTAGATTATTGGCAAATTGTTCGCTAATCGCCAAAGGTCGGCAGTTTTTATCCACCGGCAGCGGAGTCGAACCGGTCGTATCGACACCGATCCCAATCACCTGTGACGGGTCAAAACCGGCAATGGACTCTTTGGCCGATGCCAGCGCCTCCTGCACAGTAATTCGCAGGCCTTTCACATAATCGGCCGGATTCTGCCGAGCCAGATTATGATCGCTTGGGTCAAGCAGGATGCCATCCTTGCCGCTTTCATAGGTCCAGACACTGCTGGCCGATTCCATACCGATGCCCACTTCCGCAACAATACATCGGACGGAATTTGTGCCGTAATCAATTCCCAAAGTATATTTCATAAGGAACTCTCCTGTTTATGTTAGGCCGATTACAGGTCAGCCGGTTCACAATGGTCATAGCATTCAAATGGAATGCCCAGCTCTTCCGCCAATGCCTTCAGATCCGCCAGATGGTCGCCAAAGGCCGTCATCGGATGATTACTGTTAATCTTCTGTTCGACTTTTCCGCACAGCTTCAGATACCACTGCGGCCAGTCCCGGCTGCATCGTTCGGTACGAGCCAGCCACTGTTCTTCTGTCGGCACATCGGTCACGCCGCGACCGGCACACAGGTACAACTGGTGGTCCCGATAGCTGAAGCGTGCCCAGGTAACAACGCCCGGCTTTTTAACCACGACCGAGCAGGTACCGCCCCCGGCCTTGAAGTACATCGGCGTCTGCCGCTCAGACCAGGAACCTTCCAGTGAATCATTGCTGCCCTGTGCAAAATACGGGGCCAACGCACCTGAGTTGACGAACCAGTACAGGTTTTCATCGCTGCTCCAGTACCGCAAGTCATTAAAGCCCGCAGGTTCGCCGCCGGTCAGCAGCTTCAGTACCTGCATGGTAATCGCCGCACCGTCATCAACCTCGGTGGCCGTCACAAATGATTCGCCGTCGCCGTCGGGACGAAGCTTATTGTTGAGAACACCCAGCGTCAGGTCGGTTGCCGGGTAGTGTTCAATCCAATCAAGTTGGTCCTGAACACCCATGAAGTCCAGCCCAAACTGTTCTTTCAGTGCCAGAATCGCATAATAAACCTTCATCTGGAAGACCACCATTTCTTCGGTCAGCACCTTGGAAGGATCATCGCCCAGCTTCAATTCCATGCCGTTATCCAGCAAAAACTGCATGGCTTTTTTGGCCTTGTTATCATCGATTTTTTCAGCCATTTTTGCCAGACGCAGGCCGTCAAAGCCCAGCCGGGCAATGCCGAAGTACTTCAGGAAATCGGCTTCGGAAATCTTGTTCCACATTTCCATCGAACGAGGGCCTACGCCGCCATAGACCTGCCCCTTAAGCTGCTCGACAACCGCCTTTGCCTTTTGGCGATTTTCATCTGAAACAGCGATATCAATCGTCGGTTCAGCAGCATATTCAAAGCTGCCGGTTTCCAGGAAGGTCTTGAGGGCATCGGCGTAGGTATCCAGCTTATCGAATTCTTCCACGAAAAGGCGGCTGACGTTCATGCCGACATGCGAGCATCCGCCCGCCGCGGCTAAAAGTCCAACGGCACCGGGATAGTCCGGAATAGTACTTCCCAACAGCAGCTTCGGCGTATCGGGATCGGCCTGCCACAGCGGCGACACCACAAAGTCCGGATAGGTCCAGCCGGCCATAAATGTAATCAGCCGCGATCCCTTGGATGTACCCACCGTGCGAATGCCTTCGGCAACGCTGGCAACAAAACCGTCAGGATTGAGTACATTCGGCTCCCAGCCAGCTTCGGTGATAATCCCGCAAATGTGCTTTAATTGTTCCTGTGCAACCGGCCAGATGGTTTCATTACAGACAGGTCGTGCATCCAAAGGAATGTAAATATCAACTACTTTGCTCATATTTGTCTCCATTCAATAAATTGTTTTCAGCAGTGCGGAAAATCTATGGGCCGCACAATTTATTCCAGTACTTCAAACTTATTTAATCCACTCTTGTTAATTCAATACAGTCGATCCCGAGCATATTGCCCGGCTTTGCATCCGGGTTCTTTTCGAGAATCGTAAACGACAGGACATGCTCGCCTTTTTCAAGATGCAGCACTCCGGCCTCAAGCCGCTTGACGTGAACGCCCTCCGGCACATAAAAATCCTCAGAAGCGGACAACTCCACACCGTCCAGCAGAATTCGGAACCGTCCGTAGTCAACCGCGGTAATCATTTGGGCCACAGCTTCGTATTGACCACTCTCTTTGATCTGAATAGCAATGGCCAGTTCATCGCCCTCTTTGCCGCGTGTCCACCAAAGATGCTTTCCGTCGCTGGTGCCCCAGGCGCCGCTCTGGGTTTCGGTAAAACCACCGGTGACTTTTCGCAGCTGAGCCGTTTCACCTTCAATAACGACATCCCCAACTTTTACAACTTTTTCAGCCGCCTTTTCAGGGTTGACTTCACCGTTGTCGGTTGCACCTTTGAACGCATACCAAAATGTTGACGGAGCATAATCGATCCAGGTCGTCGCCCAATGCCACATTTCCATATCAAATCGTAAGGATTTCGTAAATGGAATGGTGTCCAGTGCTCGATAACGGCTGTTCACGGCAAAACCGCCGGCAAGATTACCACTGCCGTTGGGTTGTGCATGGAAAGGCGCCTCAAAGAACTCGGGCCGACACCAGGCGTAACCGTAGTAGTCCTCTGTCCCGGTGCCGAAATGTGATGGGAATGTTTCACCGTCCACATAAATTTTCTCATCGCCTTCACCCCACCATTTGGCGGCTCCATTAAAGAGCGTCAGCGTATCACCGACATAGACTCCCTGGCCCTGAATGTCGATGTAATTCAAATCAGACGCGGTCTCGCCGCCCATGCCGCCGCCGCGAACTTTCATCCCTTTGAAGCTTTTCCAGTTGGCGTGGAAATACATCGACCGCTTGTTCCACCGCCATGCACTCTTCTGGACCTGTGCCTTGACGTCCACCTGCTGGCTGCCGTAGTTATGCACTGTAATTTGGCTGGTCTTTTCAAACGGCATCAACCAATAACTGTTCATAGTTCCGTCAGCTGTTACTTTTGTGTACCAGGTTTGATGGGGATTGATTTTATGCCCCGTTCCGAAAAAATCGCCAACCGGACACCACACCGTCCGATGACCATCAAAATGAATCTCCAGAACCGTTGACCGAAGAGCCTGTTCAATATCCTTAGCCGTAACATTGAAGGTCAACGCGGAAATTGCCGCGGGACCGTTGATCTTCACGGACCGGCTTTGACCGGGCTGCAAGGTGTCTTTAATGTTTCCGGCGGGCTTGCTGACAAGATTCGGAGCCGGCGCCTCGTTCAGTTTTTTCTGAACCTTGGTCAGAACCGAATGGGCCTTGGCCAGTCGGTCCATTGAAAAGGTTTCAACTTTAGTACCGTCAGAGTAAGTGCGATAATTGATCTGATAATAAAGCGCTTCGCCTTTTCTGGCTCCACGGTCAACTAAAACATCGGTTTCATACGTAATCTTACAATGCTTCGCGTATGGGATCGGAAGGTAGAGATTATGAGCACGATGCTGCAGACGCGTCGTCGGCGACAGAGAACGTGATAAAGGCTCGCCCACCAGCTTTCCGCCGCTAATAACGTCCATAATGGGCCCCTCAATCACAGGCTCAGGTTTATTATCCAGATACACCCGGAGTGTCCCATTGGAAAACTCCCCGCCGCCGGGACCGTGCCAGGTTCCCCAAAAACGCACAACAGCCCCCGGACCGTCAGCGTCCATCAAAACATGTTCGGTTCGCCCCTGAAACTCTTCGGTGCGAATGAACTGACTGCGGTCCCAGTTGGCAAACCAACCCGGCTTATCCGCTGAAATCGAATCACGGTCATAGCTGCTGACCTGTTTACACACAAACGCCGGCTCCGGAAAACGAGCGACAGCTGACCGATCAACCATTTCTTCAAGCAGGGAGTTTAAACTCACCTGCCCATGACAAACAACCTGAAGTAAAAACACAAAGAATATATAAGCTGCAACAGGCTTTTTCATTTTTATTAACCTTCCATAATCATCTTATTATTGTCGACACTGTCCTAAACCCTGACGCCCAAATCATTTCAATTTACCAAAGGGATTAATCCACATTTGTTAACTTAAGACAATCGATTCCAAGGTAATTGCCCGGTTTGGCGGACGAATTCTTTTCAAGAATCGTAAACGACAGAATATGTTCACCTTTTTCAAGATGCCGCCGACCGACCTCAAGCCGCTTAACATGAACCCCCTGCGGCACATAGAAATCCTCAGCGGCTGACAATTCCTGACCATCCAGCACAATACGGAACCGACCATAATCCGCCGCGGTAATCATCTGGGCAACCACCTCATATTCACCCGTCTGGGCAACCTGAATCGCAATGGCCAGTTCGTCACCTACTTGGCCGCGTGTCCACCAGAGGTGTTTGTCGCCGCTGGAACTCCAATTACCGCTTTGTGCCTCCGTAAAGCCGCCGGTGACTTTTCGCAGTTGAGCCGTTTCACCTTCAACAAATAGGTGGACCTTTCCAATTTTCTCGGCAACCTTCTCCGGAGAAATCTCCCCATTATTCGTCGCACCATCAAAAGTATACCAGTATGTCGTGGCGGCATAATCCAGCAAGGTTGCCTGCCAATGCCACAACTCCATGTCAAATTGAAATGACTTATTAAAAGGAATGGAATCCAGCGACCGTACCCGGGTGTTGGTGGTATGGTTTACGGAATTGTTGCCTGCACCGTTTGGCTGAGCATGAAAAGGAGCGGTGAAATAGCCGTGCCAACACCATGCGTAACCAAAATAATCCTCAGAACCCGTGCCAAAATGCGAAGGGAATTTTTCACCATCGACAAAAATCTTTTCATCGCCTTCGCCCCACCATTTATTGCCCGCAGCATTTGCTCTGTTAAACACCGCAAGCGTATCGCCGACATAAACGCCCTTGCCGTTAATTTTTACATAATTCCAGTCTTCTATCTTATGCTGATCCGGACCAAATACCGCGATCTCATTTTCACCACGCCAAGAGCTGTGGAAGTACATCGTCCGATCGATCCATTTCCAGTCTGAAACGCCGATGTCAGCGATTTCCACCGTTACCTCATCACTGCCGTGATTGGTTACTGTCACGGTTGCGTTTTTCTTAAACGGCATCGGCCAATAGCAACTCATCCAACCGTCTTTGTCCACCTGTCGCCACCAGCCTTTATACGCATTCAGACCGAGACCGGTGCCAAAAAATTCCCCGATCGGCACCCACACCGTCCGCTGCCCGTCAAATTCTGCACTGATCACCGTCGAACGCATCGCCTGACCAATGTTTTTGGCTTCGATTTTAGCTTTGAGTAAGCAGATTGCACCAAGACCGGTAACGCTGCGGCTCATGCTCTGGCCCGGTTTCAATACACCCTTAGAGCCTTCAACGGTACGCGCAACTTTCAGAGGATGCTTATTACCTTCCAATAACTGCTTCTGTACTTTCTCAATCTTTGTGGCGTTGGCTTTGAATTCAGCCATCGTAAATGTTTTGACATCAGTCCCTTTGGGGTATTGACGATAATTAATATTGTAATAGAGGTTGTCGCTGAAATCTTTTGTTTCTTTTTCGTGGGGGCCATCATAAGTGATTTTGATACTTTTTTGGTATGGGATCGGCAGATAGAGATTACGGCCGCGTGAACGTTCGGCACTTAAAGGCCCGCCCAGCAGAACATCGCCGCCAATGAGTTCGTCGGCTTTCCCCTGAAACACCGGCTCGCTGGCGCCATCGAGATAAACCCGAATAACACCGCCAAATTTAAAGCCTGTGATCCACCAGCGAACAACAACGCCGGGGCCTTTTTCGTCCATCATCACCCATTCACGCCGACCGTCAACGTCTTCAACGCCGTAGAAATGGGACCAGTCATCGTTGGCAAACCACTCGGCATTACCGGGGGTCTTCGACAGACGGTCATAGCTGCTGACCTGCAAACAGGTAAACTCCGGCTCGGGAAACTCCGCGATACGGGAACGATCCACCATCTCCTCAAGCAATCCCTCCAGCGTAATCGGTTCGGCTTGAGCCCAGCTCAAAAGAACAGTTAAAACAAGCACCATTATCAAACTCATTTTCATTGCTCAGTCACTTCCAAAAAAAGGGGTATTTCATTTTCGACAGATTACAATAATGAAACGGTCAATCAGTTAAGGGAATCGTACCGGGTCGGGTATCATAAAAATACACGGCACTGCTGTAATCTGCGACACAAGCATTAGCAGGGCCATGCTCTATATCAGCCGTAATCTTACCGTCATACGGCACCACATCACTGACATGCCAGCGGTAGCAAACCGCTCGCATGGAGGTTTTTCGGTCCGTTCCATAAACCGGAAATCCATGCAAGGCTCTCGCCCCCGGCTCATTGAGCCGGCCTTCAACAGCGTACCAGCCGCAGTTAAAATAGTCTTCACTGCCGGTGCCGTGAATCAGCAATTCATCGTTCACGAAAAACCGTTCGTCACCTTCGAGCCAAATAGGAAACCAGTCATTGTATTTTGGCCCTTCGGTTACCATGTAAACTCCAAAATAATGCCCTTTGCCCCGGGTTTTCAGCCAGGGATAATACACCTTGGGCTGAGCGGGTTTGGCCTCGTGATAGAGTCCATGGAAATAGGTCATGGTGTCAGCATCAAAATCAAACGGCTTGGTCATCACTGTCAGTGTCGCCGCCCAATCCTTTTCCGCAACAAGCTCGATTCTCGCATTTTTTCCGTAAGCCATGGGCATAAAATTGTAATAACCCTTATCACTCTTACCAACAAACAGCGACTGATACGGTTCGGGCTGGAAGACCTGCCCAAAGAAATGCGACAGCGGCAAATCTACGGCTGCGGCTTGGGCATCATCCCAGAAAATCCGAATCCGCCCCACAGCACTGTCAGTAATGAACTCTTCACTAAGATCAATATAGATGCCCCGAACCAGGTTTCCACCTTGAGGTAAATCAATCGCCTGCTTGTCACCGGCTTTCAATTTGATGTTAAATTCCTTTTCTGTCGATCCTTCGAGAAGTTTTTCGGGACGCTTCCAAACTTCAACCGCTTTTGCCACCTGTTGCTTTTTCGCAGCACTGTAATCCATTGAAAAAGTCTCTATCCCCTCCGCCGACTCAAACTGGCTGTAGGTAATCTGGTAAAATTTGACAGCAGTACCTTCAAAAACAATCTTACAGCCATTGCGATAGGCAATCGGGACATAACAGTAAAAACCTCCCAGCGTCTGACCGACAAGAGGCTCGGGAAATTGTGAAAGTTTACCGGCAAAGATATCTTCCAAAGGCACATCAATCGCAGGAACTTTGGAACCATCCAGATAGACCTTGATATGATCGCCCTTACCCCCCAAAACACCGTCACGCTTATGTTCTGCGTGAGGCATCCAGATACGATGAACCACGCCGGCACCTTTCATCTCGGCCACGACACTATTGCCATCTTCAATTCGAAGTTTGGAATATGTGCCGCTGAAACCATCATCATTTCCACCGCTGCGGTCATAGCTGCTGAACATCCTGCAGGTCACGCCGGGACGTAAACAGGGCAATGTCTCAAGTTCATACAACTCTTTAATGGAACCGGTGGGTTGATAGCTGCTGCCGCCTATGGCAATCTGTCCGATAACCAACACAGATTGCGCCAAGAGTAACATTAACAAACAATTTTTCCTCATAATCGTTTTTCTCCATGTCGAACAGATTTCGCAACTGTCGGTATTCTATAACATTTCAATTCTTCCAAAAACGCCACTTTTTGCTAAAAATATAACCATTTTAAGAAGCAAACCCCTTGACGAATTAAGTAAAGACTGATACGATGTCATTAGAGAACACCAATGGAATTTCACACAAATCGTTTTAAATGAATAGGTTACAACTAACTAAACAGACGTTTTCTAATATTTCGCATTTGGAGAACCGCCTGCGATGAAAAAGAAAGTAATCTTATTGACCGAAGGCACAAGCACTTACGCCCGCGATCTACTGCGTGGGATCGCCGAATATTCCCGCCTGAACGGTCCGTGGGCGTTCTATCGGGCCACACTGGCTCCGTTTTATCGCTCCCGTGAACAACCCAAGAATCTCAATCACTTAAAAGCGTGGAACGCCGACGGCATTATCGTTCGCTCAACCGGGCCGGAAATGACCAAAAACGCCCTCGCTCTCGGACTGCCAACGATTGCCTGTGATGATAATAACCAGGCACCTGATGTTCCCAATGTTGTCAGTGACTACAAAATGGTCGGTGTGATGGCGGCCCGCCATTTTCTATCCCGCGGCTTTAAAAACTTCGCCTATTGCGGATTTGACACCATGCTCTGGTCCCGTGAGCGGAGTCGGTATTTTTGCGAGACGATACGCGAAGCCGGCCACAAAGTCCACACCTACTCCTACCCCAAAACACCCAAAAAACGCATGTGGGAAAACGAAATCCCAATCCTGACGGCGTGGATTCAGTCCCTGCCGAAACCGGTGGCGATTATGGCCTGTAACGATGACCGAGCCAGCCATATTGCGCTTTGCTGCAATTTCCAGGGCCTTCATGTCCCCGAAGAGGTTTCAGTACTGGGAGTTGATAATGATCTGCTGCTGTGCGATATTACGACGCCGCCTCTATCGAGCGTGGCCCTGAACGCCCGAAAAGCTGGCTACGAAACCGCCAGCCTGCTGGACCGCATGATGCTGGGTGAGATTCCACAAAACCATACCATTTATATACGTCCGGCCCATGTGGTGGCCCGACAGTCCACCGACACCTTGGCAATTGAGGACAAAGATGTGGTCCAGGCAATCCGGTTTATCCGCCGAAATGCTCGCGAACCTATCCAAACCACCGATGTCGCTGATGCCGTAGCCCTTTCGGGTCGGGCACTATATGAAAAATTCATGAAATACCTCGGGCGAACCGTCTATGATGAAATCAAGCGTGTACGAATCGAACAGATTTCGGAAATGCTCCTCCAGACCGACCTACCGGTCTATCAAATTGCCCAACTGTTCCGCTTTTCAAGCACTGAGCACATCGCCAGGTACTTCAAAACCGCCACAAAAATGAGTCCGCTGGCCTACCGAAAGCGATTCGGAATCGTCTCAACAAATTCTATCGCAAATTTACCAAAAAACGCATAACAACGGGGACCAAAGACAAGCAGGCCTAACACAACTCTTTAATATAAAGAGAGTTACAAGAATTCTATTTACCAAACCGATATCGCTTTAATGCGCTGCTTCACTCCTCTGCAACTGCATCCCCTAACTCGGTGTATTTTTTGTAAAGCACCATTGATAAAGAAGTTGCAAGATTTCAGGTTGACTCACAACCCCGATTTGACGATAATCATTAAAACATAATTGCATTCATAGACGGATTGTCGCTGTTATTATGACAGAACTCGATAAAACAAATCAAAGCCGAAAAGAAGAACCGGATCTCTACAAACGCTCCATCAAGGGTGGTTTCTGGGTCTTCGCTCTGAAACTCACGACACAGGGGTTGGGAATCGCCAAATCCATTATTGTTGCGAACTGTCTGATGTTGGACAACCTTGGCCTAATCGGCGTCGCGGCTTTACTGATTGAAATCTTGAATACCTTCTCGGAAAGCGGGGTCAACGCTGCATTGGTCCAGAAGAAAGACGATATCAGCGACTACCTTAATACTGCATGGGTCATCAGTATTATCCGAGGAATTCTTCTCTTTCTTGCTCTGTATTTAACCGCTCCTCTATTTGCGTCTATTAAGGTGCGGCAAGAGGATATCCCCCTCGCAATCTCAGTCATGCGTATCATGGGCCTGTGCCTGCTGATCCAGGGATTTCGAAATATCGGCGTTGTCTATTTCCAGAAAAATTTGGAATTCCATAAAACCTTTTGGATGAGCCTGGCAGGCATATTAACCGACAGCATACTCTCGATCACCCTGATGCTGATCTATCGCAATGTCTGGAGTGTAATTATCGCCCGCTTGATTTCAGCCTGTGTCAATTTTATCATGAGTTACATGATGTGTCCATATCGACCCAAATTCCACTTCGTACCGAGTAAGGCCAAAGAACTCTGGAAGTTCGGAAAATGGATTTTTGGCGGGCGAATTGTCAGTTTTATCTTAACACAAGGTGACGATTTCTTTGTCTGGTTCTACCTTGGGCTACCGGATTTTGCTCTCTACCGCTATGCCTATCGATTTGCACTAATGCCGACCACCCATATTACCTATACAATTTCAACGGTCTCATTTCCCGCCTTCTCAAGGATCCAGAATGATTTGCCGCGTCTTAAGGAGGCTTACCTCAAAGTTTTAAAGTTCACTGCCCTGTTTTCAGTTCCAGCTTCTTTTATGATTTTTTTTATGGGCCCTGACTTTGTCCATCTTTTCTTAGAAGAACATCTGCACCCCATGGCTATTATCCTGCAAATACTCGCCGTCAAAGGACTTCTGAAATCACTCAATGCAACCCGTGGAGCGCTCTTAAAATCACTGGATAAACTCAAAGCCAGATTACACCTACAATGGCTAAGATTAGTTATTTTGGGTATCCTTATTTACCCTCTAACAAAAATGTGGGGGATTGCCGGTACAGCATTGGCAACAGTATTACTGAATGTCATTGTCAGTCCGCTTGGCATGCTGGTTGCCAAACGGCTCTTGAAATGCACGCTGTTTGATTTAGTCAAGCCCTCTTTAGTACCACTGGGAGCGTCGATTGGCATGACATTGGGCATTTGGGCCATGAAAAGTCTCGTGTTTACTGAGAATACCTACTTATCATTCATTGCTCTCTGCACCTTCGCAACCACAATCTACATCGGCATTGTCTGGGCCATTGATTTTTCCCTTGACAGAAGCTATAATGCCATCATTAAAGAACAACTTAGTCCCGTTTTAAATAAAATAAACCGTCAAAAAGACAATTCGGCATAACCAGGAGAGATAACTTTCATGATCATATCTCATAAGCATAAGTTCATCTTTTTAAAAACTCGCAAGACCGCCGGGACAAGCATTGAATTGGCACTGTCAAAAGTATGCGGACCTGATGATATCATCACGCCGGTATCTAAATATGATGAGCCAAAAAGAGAAGAACTGGGTTCCCGTGCTCCACAGAATTTTCTTGTACCAATCTTCAAATATAACATAAAAGACTGGACGCAATCATTCCGCCAAATGAAACGACGGCGATTCTATAACCATATTTCAGCATCTGAAATTCGTCGGTGGATCGGTCAAAAAACATGGGATTCATATTTCAAGTTTTGTGTAGAACGAAATCCCTGGGATAAAGCCATATCACGGTACAGTTTTGTTAATACTCTGGCTGAAAATAAAATGTCGATGGAAGATTTTTTGAATCAGGACGCAGAAATTCCAAAGCTGACCAATCACGCACTTTATACTATTGACGGCCAACTGGCAGTAGACCGTGTCTGCCGATATGAAAATCTGTCACAAGAACTCGAAGAGGTCTATAAGCTATTAAACCTTCCCGATATACCGCCTCTACCAAATGCGAAAGGCGGTTTTCGTAAAGATCGGCGGCCCTACCAGGAAGTGCTCAATGCAAAAGAAAAAGAGCTCATACAAACAATTTGTCAAAAAGAAATCGATCTTTTCGGCTATATTTTTGAGGATTAATAAGGCTCAATAAAAGCGTATCTCGTAATATATATAATAGTCCCTCCGAATCCCATAAATCAAGAAGAACGGTTATTTATGGTTAAACAAATTGATATAGTCAATGAAAAATGGAACTATCTTATCGTTTTGGATGCCTGTCGATACGACTATTTTGAGCGGCATTGGAAAACGTACCTGAAAGATGGGACACTGGAATGCCGTCAGTCAGTCGGTTCCTGCACCAATGAATGGCGTGACCAATCCTTTCCAGGCCGCTATGAAGACATTGTCTACATTTCAGCAAACCCTCAGATAAGCTCTTCAGCTGAAATATATGGGTATTGCGCGGGCGATCATTTTTCAAAAGTAATCGATGTATGGGAAAATAACTGGGATAAGGAAATCGGCACAGTTCTGCCCGGAATAATGACTGACGAAACCCTCAAAGTTCTTCAGGATGACAATGTTAATAATAAGCGTGTTATTATTCATTATCTTCAGCCTCACGCTCCATATATCTCATTAGGAACATCTGTAAAAGGACATGCCACCGGTGATCTTACCCAACGAACAGGTTTTATTAAACCGTCTTCTAAATCCAAGGTATCCGCTATCAAAAAGGCATTATACGATATGACATATAAAATTTTTAAGGATACTCATTTTCTCGGGAATCATCCAGACTGGAAACTTCGGAAGTTCTTTAAATTACCGCCCAAAACTCCCATGGAACACCTATTACAAAAACACAGCGTTCAAGAACTTCGAAATGCCTATTCCGAGAATCTCACCGCAGTGCTGAAAGAAGTGTCACGCTTGGTCGAATACCTCTCAGGACGCATCGTCATCACCTCTGATCACGGTGAATTTCTCGGAGAAGATAATTACTTCTCACATCCGCAGAATTGTGACCATCCAATCGTCCGAAATGTGCCTTGGCTGGAAATCACCCAAGACAAGCCCGTTGCCTCTTTTAAGAAAGAAACATCAAGAGAAGCATCCAGCCCGAAGACGGACCAAAGCGATAAACTAACAGAAGAAGCTATCATTGAGAGACTGAGAGATTTAGGATATCATAGCTGAGCAGTCACAGTGACAGTCTAAGCCTATAGAATCAACCACGTTTTAACAGATTTATAAATATGTTTATTTCCGACAAATTAATTTTTATTGAACTTCAAAAAACCGGCTGTACGCATATTACGCGTTTGCTCTCAGAAACGATCGGGGGTAAGGTCATTGGAAAACATAATGCCCCCCACCCAAATGACCTAACTGAGGATGCACTGTTTATCGGCTCAATACGAAATCCCTGGGAATGGTATATTTCATTATGGGCCTATGGCTGTGATAAGAAAGGCGGGCTTTATGAAAGAGCAACCAGAAACCGCAACATTCATCGGAAAAACATTTATAAATTTAACGAGATCTATAAAAAATTGACGGCTCCGCATTGTAAATGGGGGCTTGACATTAGAAAAAAACCAGCCCACCTATTACGTGCGTTCACTCAGGAGATTTCCAGAAAACCTGATACATGGCGTCATTACTACACCCATGCCGATGACATCATTAGTTTCCGAAAATGGTTGAAATTAGTTTTCAATCCTGATTATCGATTTGATTTTGGAGAAGGGTACGGCTTTTCATCAATTTACAAATTTGCAGGCCTTTTAACATACCGATACATCTCACTGTTTTGTAAAAACAACACAATGCTCTTTTCAAATAAGGGTCCGAAAAATATTTCCTCACTACGAGATTTTGAAAAATCGAATATTTATATTTCTCATTTTATTCGTAACGAAAATCTGGAGGCCGACCTGATCAATACATTGAACGCCTGTGGGATAGTGCTGACCGATAATCAAAAGGCGCATATTCAAAATGCTCAAAAGACAAATACTTCATCCAGACGCCATGGCCCCGAATATTTTTATGACAATGACACTGCCGCCCTGGTAATGGAAAGAGAAAAACTCATTATAGAAAAATTCAGCTATACACCGCCCTGTGTCCGGTCATAATGCGTATGGCTTAAAGATACCCAAGATCTTCCAGCTGCTTTTCGACGATGGATTGATCCACATCCGAGTAATTCGGACTTTCCTTTTGTACTTCTTTGACATCGCCGTAGTTCACTTCCAAGCCATTGGAAAACGCCTGGGTCAGTACGTTTCCATCCAAATCACTTGGTACCGGCGATGAGAAAGAAGCCAGAATTGTCGGTACAATATCAATGATGTCGGCATTAAAACGAGTATCGGACTTAATATCCTGACCGTGCAGCACATAAATCCCTTCCCGACCATGTGTTCCAGTTCGCTTGTCATCAACCAGTCCGGCCTTAACAACTTGCGTCCCTCCTGGATTGATGCGAGATTCGACTCCTGACGTAAACGATATTATATAATCGGGATAATAATCTAACAAGTCTTCGTCCGGGTAAATTTCTTTTACTGCCGCAATGGTTTGAATGAGTGGTTCCTGGGAGTCAGGGCCATAAGTATCCAGCAGCTTCTGAATGAGCTCCTGAGTTTTCTCATGATCGGATGGTTCCGTAATATAGAGTGCTCCAGCCATTCCTCCAAGACAAAAAGCAAAGGTATCCTCGAGGTCTATAATCTTTCGGATATGACGAACCACCTTTTCAGAATATAACTCCGATCGTTTCGAGTCGTTTGGACGCCAGGCAGAGACATGTTTGGAGAACCGACCGTATAATCCTGCCAGAGACTTTACGAGAGGAAACCGCTGTTTCATGCGATCCTTATAACTATGTGACTCCGCAGATACGGGAGTACTCAAGCTTAAATATCCCTGCTGATGGAGCCATGTATTAATACCGATATCAGCTTTCTTTGCACAAAAACCATGGTCTGAAACAATGACCGTCAGAACCGATTCTCCCGCAGCCTCAACCAGCCTCTCAATAACATTATCAATCGACCTGTAGAAGGCAGCCGCCTGCAGATAAGCCTCTTCAGTAAAGCCTTCCGCCTGGGCATCCACCGCCCACCAGTTTTTATGCTGAAACGCATCGGTACTCTGAATTTGAACCGAAAAGAGATCCCATGCCTCGTTCTTCATAAGTTTTAAAGCCAAATCACATCGAGACTGTTCAGTCTGTATCGCACTGTCAACATAAGACTTTAAGTCCGGCTTTCTGGAATTATCAACAATCTGATAATTGGGATTCTCTTTAATAAACCTCTCATAAATTTCAGGCGGATAAACTGTTTCTCGTGAGATTTCGGGACATGTCAGTCCCGGTACCATAACACCATTGATATGCGGAGGAGGGCTGGTCATCGGCATATTAATGCTGATAACCCTTTTGCCGTCTTCACTCAGCAATTCCCAAAGGCTGGGCTTGCGTATTTGCTGAAAACTATTGAGCTTGATTTGACGTTGACCATGGTAATAACTGTGAAATGCAAAAACGCCGGTTTTGCCGGGAAGGCATCCTGTCTGAAAACAGGACCATGCAGGGCTTGTTTCATAAGGAATGACACTCATCAAGTCACCGTGGCATCCGGTTTCGACTAATTTTCCAAGCGTAGGCATATAACCATCTTGGATAAGTTTCTTACCGACAGTCCAGGTAAAACCATCCAGGCCGATAATCAGTACTTTTTGTCTTTTCATAAGTCCCTAATTTGAATGACTGAAATAGCCATCTATGCGATTTTATCTTGCAATTAGCCATCAGTATAGAATAGAATCAGAAGTAAAACAAGAGCGATATTTTATATATTTATGGTAATACAATGAAGTTTCTGCCTCATTTTGTCTGGGAACACCTGAATCCTGTCCTCTTGGCGTTAAAAAAAACGGTTTATCAGGCCCATTTTAAAAACCGAAATATGGCTCCGCTGAAGCCCGAAAAAAGAGTTTTAATACTCGCTCATTCGGCCGGCGTTGGCAATGCCGTAGAAGCCACTCCCCTCGTTCAAGCAATACGTACGCTTTGGCCCACATGCCACTTATCTTTTTTCCCTCCTGCCGGTGATCTGCTTTCAGGCTGGTGTGTTCCGGATCGTATAATTAAATCCTTACAGGAAATTAAAGGAGAGAAATTCGACGATGTATTTGTGTCGTACCTCTTCGAAGATACCCGCCCACTAAAAACGATCTGTACCTATGGAAAAATCCATAAACCCAAGATAAAATTTAACAAGTGGCTTTTTAAACATGAGCGGAGTTACTACCTGGATATGGCAAAGCGATGCGGTTTTCAGGGAGATGTCCCGCCTGCATTCGTTGCCGCCAATAGACCAAATATACTTCCTCCGGATTCAAGCCTGCGTTTTTGTATTGTGCCGTGCGGAAAGAATGAAAGTAAATGGCGATACAAAAAGTGGCCCTTTTACCCGGAACTAATCCAACTTTTGCATGCCGCATACCCTGAAGCGCAATTTTGTATTGTGGGTACAGAATCTGACGACATCGATTTATCACAGGTGACCAATACGGAAATCATAGACATGCGGGGACAGCACACATTAAGCGAAACAGCGTGGATCATGCAGCACTCGAACTTTGTCATCGGTAATGATTCCGGTCCTATGCATATCGCTGATGCCGTTCAGGCAAAAGGTTTTGTGATTTTCGGGCCAACATGTATTATAAAGAATGGACCTCGAAACAAAATAGTCCCTCTCGCCTCAAATGTGGAGTGCCGCCCCTGTCAATATTCAGAAATGCGGGAAAAATGCAGCCATGGCCAGTGTATGAAAGACATTACCCCTGAAGTGATCCTTGAGAAAATCAATAGAATCCATTCAAACCACCAACCTCCTGTTTGAATGAAAGCCAGTAATAATCTGGGAACAGCGGAACAGATTTCTCACTATGATGAAAAATGGTAATAAGATTTTTTTATAGTGAGAGGTCAGAGTACAGTACGTCACAGTAGTCCTGTAGCGTAATAAAAAATAGGGATGGCCAAAGCGAGTCAGCTTCAGCCATCCCTATAGTAGTATAAGCCTCTGATTTATTTTACTCCAGAGTCATGCCTTCTGCATCGTTAACCAGAACTGAGTCACCAATACCCTGCGGAATCAAGTCAGAAATGAGATTACCCGGTTTAAGCCCGAAACCTTTACGACGATCTTCCTCAAGCGTGCCCTGATTGGTCCACATCGTGTAAATATAGTCATTCTTAACACCAACGTCGCCTCGTTTTTCATTTGCTGAGTGACCATCAGCATACAGGACATTCTGACTTTCTCGGTCGTGCGGCTGTGTGTTTGCCCGTTGGATCTGCCACTTTTCAAAAGAATCCCAGTCATCAGCAATAGGAGGATTTGGCAGTACCTGAGCACGTTCGGGCATCAGATCTGCTGAAGATGCACCACCATTGGTGAGCTTATCATCAATAAACGGGTTGCGGTCAGCCATGACTGCAAATGCTGCTGAACGCGTACCATCTGCTGCGTAACGACCTTTAGAGCCTGTTCCAGCGGTACCATTGTATGGGTTGTGATAAGAATAACTCACAGAATCCATGGGAGATTCCAGGTCAGGACTGTTATTAATGTGACCGAAGTCCCAGAGTTCAACGATATCGAGGTTGTTATCATTCTTACCAGAGAATTCCTTCTGGTCACTGGAAGGACATACAAACGACTTGGGGCTAACGTCCGCTTCACGAACGAGCAGGTACAGGCTGGCGCCAACGGTGATGTTTGAGCCGGCACTCCAGTCTTTGCCAGTGTCGTCCCAACCGCCGGTTCGGTCGTTCCAGGTATTTGCGCCACGACCACCCTGAACGGTGTATTCATCGTCATAGTCGTTGGCGTAAACGGTTTGGGCGGTGCCCAGACCCTTCAGGTTGGTGCCGCAAACAACGCGGGCAGCGATCTTCTTGACCTTACTCAAGGCCGGCATCAGGATCGCCATGAGCATTGCGATGATGGCAATTACCACCAGCAGCTCGATGAGTGTAAAACCTTTCTTCTTCATTCTTGCATCTCCTTTCGGGTAAGATTTGCTAACAGTCACCTTCGGCCAAACCGAAAATTCTATAAGTGCTATGTGTGCCCCCACGCAGGGCATCCCAAACTTTTTTAGCGAATCCTACCAAAAATTAATCATTCATTCCACCGAAGGTGAAACATTTCCATTCAACGCCCGACATCGAGCGCAACTACACAATTTGAAAGGATTGCCAGAGAAACCGGTGAGGTTCTACGGGAGATGAAAACGACAAAAATAAATAATGGCTTTTGAAAAATATATAAAATTTAATAATTCCGTATCGCCACTCGTCAGTTTCCCTATTTCATCCTAAGTACAATCTACCATAGTCCAATAATCATGTCAATGAAAATTTGCCTGTCCAAAAGGATACTTGCAAAAAAGCGGGTTTTTGAGTATAGAATAGGCTCCGAAAGCAAAAATGAGGAAAAATTTAACAAAAAAGGACCGAATAATGACTCAAAACGCGGATTTTGACGCCT
Organism: Sedimentisphaerales bacterium; assembly: GCA_028282905.1. Lineage (GTDB taxonomy): Bacteria > Planctomycetota > Phycisphaerae > Sedimentisphaerales > Anaerohalosphaeraceae > 4572-13. Next base: position 20,369 of record JANQGW010000231.1, read on the forward strand.
TAAAGACACAATTAAATGATATCGGGCAATCTCAGGTACTTCAGTTTTCAGAGAATCTGACACCTGAACAAACCGCCCCGCTGCTGGAACAGGTTCAAAAGCTGGATTTTGCGAAGATTCCGGGCTGGGTTGACCAATATGTGTGGAATGACGGTTCGCTGAAAGTACCGGAGGTCTTTGAACCGGCCCCGTCATATCCGGTTGAGCCGAAAACAGATGAACAAACCGAAAAATATGCTCAGGCCCGAAAAATCGGCGAAAGTTTGATCCGCGAAGGCAAGGTCGCGGGTTTTGTCGTTGCCGGAGGTCAGGGAACCCGCCTCGGCTTTGACGGGCCGAAAGGCAATTATCCGACTTCGCCCATCAAGAAAAAGACACTGTTCCAGATTTTCGCGGAAAACTTGCTGGCCGCAGCAAAAAAATACGGCACTTCGATACCGTGGTATATTATGACAAGCCCGCTGAATTATGACGCGACGGTTGAAATCTTCGAAAACGCCGATTACTACGGGCTCGGTAAAGATAATGTCTTTATTTTCCAGCAGGGGACGCTGCCGAACTTCGGGTTTGACGGCAAAATCCTGCTCGCCGGCAAAGACCGCATCGCCACCAGCCCGGACGGCCACGGCGGCAGCCTCAAGGCCCTTTACAACAGCGGCGCCGTTGCCGATATGCGAAAACGCGGTGTCGAACTGCTCAGCTACTGGCAGGTCGATAACCCGCTGATTCATTTGATCGACCCGTTGTTCGTTGGTCTGCATGTCATGGATAAGGCGGGCATGAGTTCCAAAGCCCTGCTCAAAGCCGGTCCGCTGGAAAAGGTCGGCAATTTCTGCCAGGTGGATGGAAAAGTTACAGTCATTGAGTATAGCGACCTGCCCGATGAAGCGGCTCATCGCACTAATGAAGACGGCTCACTGGCGTTTGAATTAGGTTCCATCGGAATCCACATGATCAGTATTGCCTTTATTGAAAAGCTCAATGCTGACGGTGATTTTGCCCTGCCGTTCCATCGGGCAGTCAAGAAAATCCCGACTATCGATACTGAAGGTAATCCGGTCAAGCCCGAAGAGCCAAACGGTATAAAGCTGGAAACCTTCGTTTTTGACGCAATTCCGATGGCCGACAACTCGATTATTCTGCAGACACGTCGCGAAGAGGAATTTGCCCCGGTTAAAAATGCCACAGGTGTCGATAGTGCCGAAGTCACCTATCAGATGATGATTGATCGGTCCGCCGCATGGCTGGAAAAAGCCGGTATCACTGTGCCGCGAAAAGCCGACGGATCGCCCGACTGTGTGCTGGAAATCTCCCCAAGCTTCGCCCTCGACGCGGCCGATGTCAAAGCTAAAGTCGACCAGGTGCCGGAAATCACAGCGGACTGTGAGATATACCTCGATTAAGAATCCACCAATGGAAAATGCAAAAGGCCGGGACTCAAAGCCCGGCCTTTTTTAATTTGTGAATCTTCAACCAAAACCTAACGACTGCGGCCGGCGGTTTTGATGGCGTCGAGTTTGGCGGCCAGTTCCTTAGCTTTTTCGGGGTACTTTTCGGCCAGATTTTTTGTTTCACCGATGTCGTCTTTCAGATTGTACAACTGCGGCTTGGGATCGTTGGCGGTTTCGTTGCCGGTACTCCAGGCCACCTTGCTGCCCTTGTTCGGCTCGATGTATTTCCAGTCACCCACGCGAATCGCCAGTGCCCAGGAATGTTCCACAATGTGATCGCGGCCTTCTTTGTCTTTGCCCAGCAGTGCATCCAGCATATTCAGGCTATCCGGGGCGTCTTCAGCGGCCAACGTCTGACCGGTCAGCGCCGCCAGCGAGCCAATCAGGTCCACTTGACTGACAAACGCGTCGCTGGTTCCCGGTTTGACCTTATCCGGCCATCGCACCAGAAACGGCTCACGTGTGCCCGCTTCAAACCGACTGTATTTTCCGCCGCGGAACGGGCCGGCCGGCTGATGGTCGCCGATTCGCTCAACGGCTTGGTCTTTATATCCGTCATCCAGCACCGGGCCATTATCACTGGACAAAATGACCAGCGTATTGTCCGCCAGTCCCAGCGCATCGAGCTTGTCCAGAATCGCTCCCACCTGGAAGTCAAACTGGACAATCGCGTCGCCCCGCAGCCCCATATCGGTTTTACCAACAAACCGCGGGTGCGGCACACGCGGCACATGGATATCATGCGTGGAAAAGTAGAGGAAAAACGGCTTGTCCTTATTCTGTTCAATAAAATCAACGCCCTTTTCAACAAATTTATCAGCCATATCCTCATCAACCCACAACGCAGATTTCCCGCCGGACATATACCCGATCCGGCTAATGCCATTGACGATTGTATGGTTGTGACCGTGGCTCCAGTCCTGCTTGAGTGTGTCGCGATGGGTTTTGCCCGTCGGCTGGCCTGGGATGGGCTTGCGATAACTGACGGTAATCGGATCGTTCGGGTCAAGATTAACCACCCTCCCGTTTTCGGTATAAACGCACGGCACGCGGTCACCGGTCGCCGGCATCAGGAACGAATAATCAAATCCCATCTGCAGCGGGCCGGGCTTGATTTCGCTGTTCCAGTCCAGCTTGTCTTTGCCGTCGCCGAGGCCGAGATGCCATTTGCCGACAACTCCGGTTGCATAACCAGCCCCGCGCAGCATCGACGGCAGGGTCAGCTTGTTATGATCGATAATCATTCCCGCATCACCTGCCAGAACCCCCGTGCCCTTCTTCCGCCAGGCATACTGGCCGGTCAGCATGGAATACCGCGACGGCGTACAGGTCGCCGACGAGGCGTAACCGCTGGTAAATTTGATGCCCTCTTTAGCTAATCGATCCGTATTCGGCGTTTTGACACCGGTCGCCCCGTAACAACTCAGGTCGCCGTAGCCGATGTCATCGGCGTAAATCAATACAATGTTCGGCGGACGCTTCAGTTTCGCATCCGCTTTGTTTTTGTTACCCATCGCCAGCGCTGTTGGCCCAAACGCCGCACTGGCCACCGCCGCCCGCATGAAATCCCGCCGATTCAATCCCAATGCCATACCTGTATCTCCTAATAAACAAAGTCTTTGCAATGATAACGTGTTGTACCGCTTATGTATTGCCTTGACAAGGGAGTTTTTTGCGGTCGAACAGGCAAAAACATATAAAAAACAAGAAGTCACCGACCAAAACCCCGCAACGGGAGTAAAAAACTGTAATGAACGCCTTTTTAAGAAAAACAGGGGATGTCGGAAAACCGTATGACAGCGACGGTTCAAATAATAATGGTATTTGCCATGATGGCGCTGGCACTGGTGGCGGCTTTGAGGCCGTTCAGGCTGGGTAGATTCCCTGTCAATATCATCACCGGCAGCCTGCTGGGGTTATCAATGCTGCTCATCGCCGGCGTGATTAGTGTTTCCACCATTCAGGCCGGCATCGTTGGAAACGGCCAGCTCAAGCCGTGGCAGATCATAATTATTTTCTTTACGGCAGCCTATGTCAGCATCCGCACTGATATCACAGGGATTTTCGACTATATCGCGTATAAAATTGTCCGCCGAGCCAACGGGAACGGCCCGCTGCTGATGCTGCTGCTGTTTATATTTGCCTGTATTCTGACCATCTTCACCTCCAATGACATCGTCATCCTGACACTGACGCCGATTATCTTTTATCTGGGCCGACATGCACATCTGAATGTCATCCCACTGCTGTTTGCCGAGTTTTTCGGCGCCAATACCACCAGCATGCTGCTGTATATTGGCAATCCCACCAACATCATCGTCGGCAATGCACTGCGGCTGGATTTCTGGGAATTCACACAGGTCATGGCCCTGCCAACACTCGTCGCCGCCATCGCCAACTACCTGCTGCTGTGTATGGTTTTCAAGCGTGATATCAGCCGGACCTATACGCTGAAAACGGATTCGACATTTTCCGTCAGCAGTTGGGCCGACGCGATAACCTGCACTGCCCTGCTTCTTGCAATGCTGGTCACACTGGCGCTGTCACGACAGACTGCCCTGCCGATCTGGATGGTAACCTCCGCGTTCGCACTTATTTTTATCGTAAAGGATATCCCCGCAGCCCTCGCGCGCGTTGTGAAAATCAACTCATCCAACAAAACCATTGGATGCCAAAATCAAGTTGAGGAAAGCAAATGCCGCCTGACGATAAAACGGATGCCGTGGGGAATTCTGCCGTTTATTGTTTGCTTTTTTATTTTCGTCGCGGCCCTGAAGGATTTCGGCGTGATTCATTCGACCGCCGCTTTGATGGCTAACCAATCACAAACACCTGCCGGGGCGATTGCTTCAATGGGGCTGACGGGAATCACACTGGCCAATGTGATGAATAACCAGCCGATGACGATTTTCTTAACGCATGTCCTGATCAGCGACAGCTACGCCGTCTCACCGGCAACCTTCCGAGCAGGCGCTTACGCACTGGTCATCGCCAGCAATCTCGGCGCCAACATCACACTCATCGGCGCACTGGCGGGCCTGATGTGGCAGTCCATCCTGAAAACAAAGGGCCTGAGCATCCGCTACCGTGACTTCCTGCAAAAAGGCCTGCTGATCACCCCCATCGTCACCGCCCTGGCACTCGCAACTCTCCATATAACCCTGAAACTAACCGCCCTCTGATATTTGTCCGGCAACATTTTCGAAGTCATTGAGGATTTGAGGGTTGTTTTGAGGGCAAAACAGGTTGATGGTGAAAATAGTCAAGCAATTAACGGCAAAACCGGGGACAATTTCGTACATATATTGGCCAAGGTCAAGCTGCTTCCAGACGATTAACACAACGGTTCCGGCTACCATTCCCGCCAGCGCCGATTGCCAGGTGGTTCGCTTTGAGAACAGGGCAAACAGAATCAGCGGGCCAAAGGCGGAACCCAATCCCGCCCACGCGTAGGCTACGATACCGAGAATCGTATCATTCGGATGCAGCGCCAGCAGCAGAGCAATCACGGAGATAACAATCACACAGCCCCTTCCCACGATGATGACTTCTTTTTCGCCGGCGTCACGTTTGATGACCTGCTGATAAAAATCCTCGGTCAGCGCCGAAGAGGAGACCAAAAGCTGCGAGTCAATCGTTGACATGATCGCTGACAGAATCGCCGCCAGCATGATGCCTCCCAGCCAGGGACCGAGCACCTGCCTGATCATGTAAATGAAGACTTTTTCTTCTTCGCCATCGCTTAGGCCGTCAAACATACCAATCGCAATCAGGCCAATCACAATCGCCCCGGCCAGTGACAGGAAAACCCACACAATCGCGACAACTTTTGACTCATTCAGTTTCATCAATGATTTGGCACTCATGAAACGAGTGAGAATATGGGGCTGTCCAAAGTAGCCAAGCCCCCAGGACGATGCGGAGACAATCAACAACATCGGCCATTGGCCTTGAGGCATCCAGGAAGTGCTGATCTGCTTTGCATTCATCGTCTGTGCAATGCCACTGAAACCATCCGTATGAAAATAGGCGATAGCCGGAACGAGGAGGATGGCAACCAGCATGAGCAGGCCCTGAAATAGATCCGTCCAGCAAACCGCCATAAAGCCGCCCAGAAACGTGTACAGAATAATGATACCACCGCCGACGATGACCGCGACAGTGTAGTGAACACTAAACACAGACTCAAACAATTTGCCCGTCGCGACCAATCCCGAAGAGGCATAAATTGTAAAAAACACGAGAATAATAATTGCCGAGACAGTTCGCAGTAAACCGGTTGGGTCGGCGAAGCGTTTTTCAAAAAAGCACGGCAGTGTAATCGTACCGGTCAGCTCGGTATAAATTCTTAAGCGGCCGGCGACAAATATCCAGTTTAAAACGGTCCCAACAAACAGGCCGATGGCGATCCAGATGTTTTCCAGGCCACCCAGATAAACCGCTCCGGGCAGCCCCATCAGCAGCCAGCCGCTCATATCCGAGGCCTGGGCGGACAAGGCCGTGACCCAGGCTCCCATCCGACGACCGCCTAATAAATAATCTTCGATGTGTCGGCTTTTACCATAGAAGAAAAACCCGATGCCCAAGAGAATGATAAAATACGCAAGGAAGGTCATCAGGATGGGTATTGACATGGCCTGGCCGTTCATAGTGTTTGCCCCGAATTAATCATCCTTTCGTTGGTTTGATCATTGCGAAAATATTAGAATCATTCGACAGCAAATTGTCAAGCAGGGAATGGGAATTGATTTTTCAACCACTGAATGCATGGAATTCACTTGTTTATATAGATTCCTCCACTTCGGTCGGAATGACAGCCTGCTGTTTTTGGAACCCAGCAAAGACTTCGACTTTTTAAATCGCCAACAGCCGCAGGCGCTTTTGACGATTTTATTCATGTGCCTATGAGGCACTTTCAGCGTCGAGTTTTTCTTTGAGGTATTTGGCGGTATAGCTGTTATCGATCTGGATGATTTTTTCCGGGGCACCTTTGGCGATGATCTGGCCGCCGGCAGCGCCGCCTTCCGGGCCGAGATCGATGATATAATCGGCCATCTTAATCACGTCGAGGTTATGCTCAATGACGATCACGGTATTGCCCAGATCGGTCAGCCGCCGCAGCACATTCATCAGGTTATGGATATCGGCAAAATGCAGTCCCGTTGTCGGCTCATCCAGAATATACAGCGTGTGGCCGGTGCCGGGCTTGCCGAGCTCGCTGGCCAGTTTGACACGCTGGGCTTCGCCGCCGGACATCGTCGTGCTCGACTGACCCAGCGTCATATACCCCAATCCCACATCGCACAGCGCCTTGACCAACCGGACGATCTTCGGGAAGTTTGCGAAAAACTTCTTCGCTTCTTCAATCCGCATATCCAGCACATCTGAAATATTCTTGCCCTTATAGGTAATCTGCAGCGTCTCGGGATTGTAGCGTTTGCCTTTGCACTCCTGGCACGTCACAAACACGTCCGGCAGAAAATGCATCTCGATCTTTTTCGTGCCCTGGCCCTGGCAGTGTTCACAGCGGCCGCCTTTAACGTTAAAGCTGAACCGGCCGGGCTTATAGCCGCGGATTTTCGCCTCGCGCGTCTTGGCAAAGAGTTGACGAATTAAATCAAAGACGCCGGTATAAGTCGCAGGATTCGACCGCGGTGTGCGGCCAATCGGTGACTGGTCAATCTCGATGACTTTATCGACCTGTGAAACGCCAAGAATATTTTTGTGCTTTCCGGGAATCTCACGGGAGTTATACAGTCGCCGTTTGAGACTTTTTAACAGGATTTCCGTCACCAGCGTACTCTTGCCCGAACCGGACACGCCCGTCACACAGGTAAACACGCCCAGCGGGAACTTGACCGAGATATTTTTCAGGTTATTCTCTTCGGCATTCTTGATTTCGATGCTGTTGGCCATCTTCGCGCGTCGGCGGTTCGCGGGCAGCTCAATCCGTCGATCACCCGACATATAGTGGCCGGTAATCGAGCGTTTGCAGTCGCATACATCATCCAGCGTTCCCGCCACGACGAGTTCGCCGCCATGACGGCCGGCCGCCGGGCCGATATCGATAATATGATCTGCCGCGGCGATGACATCGTCGTCGTGCTCGACCACGATGACCGTATTGCCGATATCCCGCAGGCTTTTCAATATCTCCAGCAGACGGTCATTATCGCGCCGGTGCAGACCAATCGTCGGTTCATCCAGCACATAACAGCAGCCGACCAGCCCGCTGCCGACCTGCGTCGCCAGGCGAATCCGCTGGGCCTCGCCGCCGGAAAGCGTCCGGCTCGTACGATCCAGCGTCAGATAGCCTAATCCCACATCCATCATAAATTTCAGGCGGGCACGGATTTCTTTCAGCGGCTGTTCAGCAATCAAAGTTTTTTCCGCATCCAGTTTCAAACCGGTAAAAAACGCGTGTGCATCGTCAATACTCATGCCGGTAATCTCGCTGATGGATTTACCGCCCACGGTGACTGCGGTCGCTTCCGGGCGAAGCCGCGTGCCTTCGCATTTCTTACACGGCTGCTCAGACAGATAACCGTGCAGTCGTGCCTTGACGTATTCGCTGGTCGTCGTTTCCCATCGCCGCTGTAGATTCGGAATCACACCCTCAAAGCTGGCACCGTATTTTTTCTCGTCCTTGGCAGTCGTGCCGTACATCAAAACCTTGCGAATGGCAGCAGGGATTTTCTTGAACGGATCGGCCTTGCTGATACCAAAATTCCGGCAGAACTTTTTGATCAGGCGGTTGTAGAAAATGTTCATACGCTTTCCGCCCTTACGCCACGCCTCGATCGCCCCATTTTCGAGCGATACCGTCTTGTCACTGACAATCAGATCCGGGTCAAACTCTGGAATCGTCCCTAATCCGTCACACGCATGGCAGGCGCCGTAGGGACTGTTAAAACTGAACAGCCGCGGCGACAATTCTGCTAATGACGCCTCGGGGTGCTCGGTACAGGCATATTTTTCGCTGTAAATCACATCGGTCCAGCCACCGTTACCGCCGTTGTTTTTCTGGGCCGCCGGCGACTGCATCATGGCAATAACCACTCCGTCACCCATCTGCAAGGCTGTCTCAATCGAATCGGCCAGACGGATTCGAAGACCTTCCTTGAGCACCAGCCGATCCACAACTGCGTCGATGTCATGCTTTTTATTCTTATCCAGCGGCGGAACCGACTTCACATCATAAACGGTCCCATCGACCCGCGCCCGGACAAAACCCTCCCGCTGAATCAGGGTAAAGACGTCTTTGTGTTCGCCCTTCTGGCCGACAATCATCGGCGCACAGATTTGCAGGCGTGTGCCTTCTTCATGATTTAAAATCGAATCGACAATCTGCGTGGCATGCTGGCTGGCAACCTCTTTGCCGCACACCCAGCAGTGCGGTGTGCCTGCCCGGGCAAACAGCAGGCGGCAGTAATCATAAATCTCCGTCGTCGTCGCTACCGTTGAACGCGGGTTGCTGGAGGCACTGGGCTGTTCGATAGCAATTGTCGGCGGCAGGCCCTCGATATGCTCGACCTGCGGCTTTTGCATCTGCTCCAGAAACTGCCGGGCGTACGCACTGAGCGACTCGACATACTTGCGCTGCCCCTCGGCGTAGATCGTATCGAACGCCAGCGAGCTTTTGCCCGAGCCGCTGATGCCGGTCACCACGACCATCTGGTCCCGCGGGACCGTCACGTCGATGCCTTTTAAATTATGTTCACTCGCCCCGATGACTCGGATCGCTTTGGATTCTGCCACGTTTTTATCCTATCTTTATAGAGTGCCATATAGACACTTGAAATATCATACAAAAAACAATTTAATGATTGTACCATAACGATCGCGGCAATGACAAGAGTTTGAATGGAAGTATTTCAAGATGACAAGTATCCGACAATTACACAATTGGCACCTAAGTCCTTCACAAGCAAGGGACTTACAGTATGACCTCTTCGGTCGAATTCGCCTCGAACCAATGCAAAAAAGCCCTGAATTTGTCGCCGGGATGGATTGTTCACTGGATAAAAAGGCGGGTAAGATTTTTGCCGCGGCGGTCGTTTTTTCATTTCCCGACCTGGAACTCGTCGAAACAGCGACCGCGGTGATGCCGCTGGAATTTCCCTATGTACCGGGATTATTATCGTTTCGCGAGGCCCCTGTGTGCTTGGCAGCGGCCCAAGAGGTGAATCACAAAGTCGATTTGTGGCTCATCGACGGCCAGGGCATCGCCCACCCCCGCCGATTAGGTCTGGCAAGCCATCTGGGCCTGTTTCTGGATGCGGCAACCATCGGCTGCGCCAAAAGCCGTCTCATCGGTGACTTTTATGAACCGAGCATCGAAAAAGGAAGCCATACCCCACTCTATCACAAAAACAAACAAATCGGCGCCGTCGTCCGAACTCGCGATAACGTCAAACCCCTCTTCATCTCCCCCGGCCATTTATGCGATATCAACGACGCCATCAAATACACCCTCGCCTGCACCACCAAATTCCGCCTCCCCGAGCCAACCCGAATCGCCCACCAGACGGTCAGCAAAATCAAAACCACAAATCAACACGAATAGCCACTAATGTTGTGTACCTATCTCCTTCCCCGTCTTCTCGCTGTGACGGAAAGAGTCGTTTTGCCAACGAAGATATGGCAATGTTTCATTTTCTTTGTTGCCCCAGACTATCTCAAAATCCCATCCGGTAAATGTTGCTTGCTGTTTCATTTGGGCGGTTGTTAAACCGAGGCAATCCTTGTAAACATGTTTATCCGCAGACAGAGAGGACAAACCGCTTGTTTCGATATTCCAGAAGCAATTGACAACCTCATTACCGAAATAACCGTACCCAATCACTCCACCGATTCTGCGATTTCCTGTTACTTTACCCGTAGCATAGCAATTTGACACCAAAGCCTTTGGATAAACAGTTCCGAACAACCCTCCAATTTGATCTTCTCCTTGCACTCCACAAGTTGTATAGCAATTGGCAATAATCCCTTCGCTGCTGCATCTGCCGACAAGCCCGCCGACTTCTTGTGTTCCAACAACACTGCCATTTGAATAACATTGGGCAAGCTTTCCCTGATTTTCTGAAATCAGCCCGCCAACCGTTTTCCGACCCTTGACAGTCACATCCACAAAGCAATGACGCGTTGTGCTTTCTGGATAAGTAACACCTGCCAACCCGCCAACCCAAGTATCACCTATAATCCGACCTTTCACCGAACAATCACTTATCGTCCCCAAATAACTGCCCACAAGCCCACCAACGATAATTCTTCCAGTAACATTCACATCTTCAGCATGACAATTTGTGATGCTCCCAAAAACCATCGTTCCTACAAGCGAGCCGGTTTCAGATTTATTCTCTGGCGCTTCAACATGTGGATTTTTCAATATCAAATTACGAAATATTACACCTTTTTTGTTCGATGCACCAGCAAGTCCGAAAATCCCAATTCTTTTATTCGTAGTATCGGTTTTGTATGTGAAGTTGGAAATAGTATGTCCCTTCCCATCAAACACACCGGTAAAAGGTTTGTTAAAGTTTCCTAAAAGATAGTATCCGATAATATTGAATTCTTCTTCTTGATATTTCCCAAGGTCAATGTCCTGCATCAAGACAAAATGTTTGTCCCAATCACCTTCATTCAATCCGATTTGGTTCATCTGTTCAGCAGTCCAGATTTGATAAGGATCCTCCTTTGTCCCGCGTCCGCCTCCATATTTGACAGTTTCCTCCTCATCTTGAACAGCAGGTCGATTAATTCCCCCAACCGTTTTCCCGTCGAGGGCAACCCAAGCCGGGTCGCTGCTGTCGGGGCGGAAGCTTGTGCCGAGGCGGGCGTCATTGCGATTGCCGGTGAGGTCTTCGAATCGCTGGCCAGTGTTTTCTTCAAACGTCCAGCAGGCGACCAGCCCCGGCTCGTTGCCGGTAACGGCACGGGCTTTGTACTGCTGAACTTCCTGATGTGTCAACTTCCGGCCCCAGATGCGCAACTCACCGATTTGACCCTTATAATGATGTCCAATCGGCAAAAGATACTTGCGGCCGACAATCAGATCGCTTTTGGCCGCCGAATCAAAATGCTCGGGGGCAAATCTCAACGCCAGATGTGTCCAACCCGGCAACTGGGGAAAAATCTGTGAATTGGGATACAGGCCGCCGCCGTTGCCGTAAACGGTGTCAACCTGCATCCGATTCTCCTCATACGGCGCGACGGTCACGGCAAAGCCATAAGTGTGCGTCTGTTTGTCAGAATTTTCATCCTGAAGCGGCATGATGTGACCGCCCTTACACAGCAGGTTGCTTACCTTATACGGCGAGGCAATCTCCGGAAACTCCGGCTTAATCCACATCTGAATCGTAAACGGCCCTTCGAAATCTAAAATTTCACTGGCCTGAACCTGAAGAAAATCATCAACCCCATCAAATTCCAACGCTCCCCGCCCCGGCGGCGGCAGCAACCCAACCGCTTCAGTCTCAACATCAGATATCGATTGGCCTTTGCCCTTCGACCCTTCCGCCACCGTTTCCTCGCCGGGATGGAGGGTTGAGGATGTCCGTTCTTTCCATTTAGCAACTGTTTCGGCCATAAATTCTTCTGGAATTGGTTTCATACGTTGAATACCGCTGCATTTACCGAATTGGGCCTTTTTGAACATCACGATAATATTTTCACCGTTTCTGGCCAATAGATGATAAGCCACACCGTCTTCTGTTTGAGTGATATCCGCGATTATGTCACGCTGCTTGATAAAGTACTGCAATTGCATTTTGGTCATATTGAGACTGAAGTGACGAAACTCGGGAATTTCCGCCAGAAATTCCATCCCCTTGTGAACACCTGAGACAACTTCTGACAACTGAGGACTGGGAGCTGAAGACTCGGACACCGCCCCTGCCTGCAGTCCGGCAATCTCTTTTTCAATATCCAATCTTGTCAGCGTGATATCATCCATCTGTCGCTGACTGAGGACTCCTGCGGCCAATTGCTGCTTAGCCCTTTCTTCCTGTTTGCGATAAATATCGGCAATTTGCTTTAAAAAGGCAATCTTTCGCTGTGGCGTCTCCGCCGATTCAACATCGCATCGCAACAGTTCAATCTCCGCCTTATGCAATTTGTCAATCCCGGCAACACCACTTTCAAATCGCCGTCGAACATCCTCCACCCGTCGCTGCAAAATCGCCCGCCGCCGCTGCTGATTCGTCAATTGCGCATCTCCGACTAATACTTCCACTTCCGTTTCCCCGCCGGGGCGGAGGCTGTGTATATTAGACAATTTATCAACCTGTTTTTTAGCCTCTTTTGCCGCATCGGTGCCGGGGAAGCCTTTAATGAGTTCAAGCAAATATTCCGATTCGATTTCACCAAATCTGTCATCCCGTTGAGCCGCAATCCTTCCAAGATCGACAGCATTTTGAACCAGACCAAAAGCAACGGTCTCCTGCTGAGCCGCAATAAGCTCTTTCATTGAATCTACAGACGGTTCACTCACGGAAGGATTGCTCTCAATGATTTTCTTTTCATCAATCGAACATAGCCATTGGTAATAATCCATTCTCCCGTGAAACTGTTCCTCGCGGGATAAACGTGGATCGGAAAGCATGCCTCTCCGGGCATTGAGTGTAACCACATTGACAGCATCGGGAGTTTCTTCAAGAACCTTCGCGAAATATCCAACGGCTTTGTTTTGATCGACTCCTCCAGTGGCTGTCACCTCCTGACGGACGCCGCCAATAAACAATTTCCCAAGCTTGTTGTATATGTATGCTCGTCTGTAAGGTTCTTCAATCTCTTTCAGATATGCCAGGTAATACTCTTCTGCAAGCCCTTGATCGGCATTTTTAACAAATGACTCGTATAAGTTCTGATCAAATGCCCCGTCAGGCTTCATATATGAGTCAGGCTCCATGGTCAGGTCATACTCCATAGCTTTCTGCAGAAGTAATGTTGGATCAGCCGCTTCCCCCGCCGTCTTCTCGCCGGGACGAAGGGCGACGTTTTCAAAGATAACTTCTTCATAGGGACGAGTTTGGAATTGGAATTCTTTAATGTCAGACAATTCAAGCTTCTGAAATCTTGTCACCGTCTTCCGCGTCTTAATGGACTGTGTTTCCCGACGTCCCAAGTACATTTTTCCTTTTTTATCAATTGCAACAAGACGGTGTTGCTTGTCCAAAAGAGAATCTTCACAACGCAACTCAATATACCGTATTCCTGCGCCATGATCGACTTCTACAGCTTTTTCAAACTTGCCCCATCCATCCGACAAATTCACTCGCATATCAGATTGACGTGGAATAGCCGTTTCTGTCTGCCAAGGCCCCGCGGCAACAGAAATGCGAACAGTCGTCTTAGCCGGCGTCTCCTTAAAATGCACCCTTTCAGCCATGTAACCGCCGGGTTCGCCATCAGAAGTTATAACTGACATGGGCGTCCACTGATGACTGCCTTTGATATAGGTATCTGAACTCCAGGGAAATACATCTTTCACCTCATATCTATATAAAAACTCATAAACCTTGTCCGAGGTTTGAATACGCTTATCATCTTTAACAGTTAATCCATCAGGCAGGAAAAACAGCGAACCATCCGGCCGCCACCATTGTTTGCGTCCACTGGGGTACTCACAAATCCCCACCAACTCCACTGTCACTCCGTTGGCCAGTGTGGCAGTATAGTTTGTGTTCTTCATTTCACGTTCAGTATTCGTGGACTCTTTCTTTTTCGTTATTTGTATCGGCGGCAGGATAGTCGCTTTTGATTTGCTTTGATAGAAAACATCCCCTACTACCTGCCCAAAAATCTGTTTGTGATTTGATAATGAAAAATAACTGTTACAGTCGCGGCGATAAGAGGTTTCATAAACCGGCAGATAAAGACAGCCGTCAGCATCCGTTTTCATGTACGGAAAACACAGTTTTGTATAATAGATAGCAGGGTACCCGGCTTCGTTTTTGGCAGTATGAACGCATTCGATTTCCATTTTCTGGACGCGATAACCTACAATGGGCGTACCGTTTTCATCCACAAATTTCTGCACCAGAACAACCGGAGCGTGTTTAAATGCGCGGTCATAATACTGCCGGCTCAATTGTTTATCGCCAAACTTCGCGTGCCAGTCGGCCAGCATGTACTCGGCATAAAAGAAATTGTCCCGCTGATCTAATATCGCCTCAAGGTCAGTTTTGATTATGTCGATTGTTTGGCGGTCCCTGGATTCAAGGAAATATGGCTCAGCTGTAAAATAATTCGAAACAATCCGGTAACACTGATCTAAAAGCTCCGCTTCATTCTTGTCAATATCCAGCCGACAATCTTTGGCCTTATTAAAGTCAACCTTAATCGCAGACATAGCCTTTTTAAGCATCTTTTGGAGAATTTGAGAATCTGCCAAAGATTCCGGTCTCAATGCCACATTTTTAAAGTCAACCCATTGGTATTTTCGGGTTTGCAAACGGAATTTCTGGATTTTTTCCAGCGGCACGTCAAAACCGGCAGTCAACTGCCGGTACCCGTCGCTGCCGCCGCCTTCACGTCGAAATGACTGCCTTTCATTTCCATCCTTATCAACCGCAACAATATTAACATTGTACACTTTTACGTCAATGTTATGCGA
The DNA here is from genome assembly GCA_028282905.1 of Sedimentisphaerales bacterium. Classification (GTDB taxonomy): domain Bacteria; phylum Planctomycetota; class Phycisphaerae; order Sedimentisphaerales; family Anaerohalosphaeraceae; genus 4572-13. The sequence goes on from JANQGW010000231.1 coordinate 35,435, forward strand.
AAGGGTCATCCAGGCCTTACTGTCCTTCTCATGGGGTGTGCTAAATGTCACACTTCCTTTGGCATTGCCGTAAGTGCCTTTACTCCAGCTTCGATTATTCTGATGTCGAACCGCTTCAAAATCCGTATGCCACGGGCCGCTTGCAACCTTTACCTCAAAATCAATCTCTTTCGTTTCCGGCTTTGCCCTAAAACTATGGCCTGTAATACCGCCTTGAAACGTTCCTGAACCCATCCCTATTTCAGGTATAGAAATGGTGGCATCGTTGCTGTTGATACCGGACACCTGAAACGCCGCTTCATACACCTTATGCCCGGCAGAAGAATCTTTACCGCCATAGCTCATATAAGGCCGCCGGGATTCATCCAGCCAACTGCCATCTGGCCGCCACCAGCGCCTGCCGTCACTGGGACACTCACAAATCCCAACCAACTCAATCGTCACACCATTATCCAGCACTGTGACAAATTCTGACTTCTGACTACTGATTTCCGACTTCTTTCTATTTGCCATCGGCAGGACACAGGTGGTCATGAGGGCGACGAGAATGGCGATGGCGGCGATGCGGCGTTTTTGGTTTTTCCAGGTGTTTTTTTCGAGCCATTGCAGGCGGGTGACCAGCCAGTTGGAGTTTTCAAACAAGCCCAGGAGTCCCAGCCCCGGATCGACCGGTTCTGCCAGCAACTGCCTTGCCGTTTCCAGCAGGGTTTCGCGGTACCGGTACGTCTTATCCTTCAGCAATCGGGCCACGGTCGCGTCACAGCAGAGTTCCCGCAGATTTTGAATCGGCCGCCGCGTTAACCACAGCAGCGGATTGAACCAATAGACAATCTGCAGCGTCATACCCACCGCGTGAACCCACAGATCGCCCCGCTTGATATGGGCCAGTTCGTGCAAGAGAATATGCTCAACATCACGGGCACTCATGTCTTTGAGCTTGTCGGCAGGTATCAGCAATACCGGTCGAAACAGCCCAAAGACCGCCGGACACGCCACCTTATCCGTTAAAATCACCCGCGGCAGCCGCCGCAGCCGAAGTCTCTGTCCCACCTCCTCAAGCTGTGAATAAAAACGCTCCGGCAACAAAAACTCCGAGCCATCCTTTAAATGCTCACGGCGCAAGCCACTAAGACGAACCCACAGCCATCCGGAAAGCATTGCTATCCCGCCCAGCCAAACCAACATTGCGTATGTTTTCCAGGACAGGCCGACAACCGAAGCTGTAACCACTGGTTCGGAATTGCCTCCCGGCGGGACGACAGCAACACTCTGATCCGGCGTAATCGCAGTTTCAGTTTGGACGGCAGCCTCCGCAATCGCCGACATATTGGCTTGCACCTGTTCTGCATCCCCGATCCGCTCCCTTTCGGTCGCGGCTTCTGTCGAGATTTCAGCTGGGATTTCGGTCGAAACCCCTGAATTCTGCCGGCTGGAATCCGGCGGTACGAACCCCCTCCCCCCTTCGGGGTACTCCCCCTTAGCAGGGGGAGAGTTGAAAGAAACCATTGCTTTTTGGGTCAAACCGGGAATTTTATCGGTAACGCTCGCCGGACTGGTCAGTGTCGGCGGCAGCAGCAGTTTTACCAATACCAGCAACCACAGCACATACCTCACCTGCGGATGCGCCCATTTTCGAATACACAGGTCAATCCCCCAAATTATCCCGATGAGAATCGCCGTCTGCCACAGCATTGTAACCTGCCAACTCCACCAACTACCTGCCATTGAATTGAGTAAATCAGTCATTGTCTGCTCCTTTTTGCTCTCTGCCGCCTTCAACGTGCTCCAGTGCCTTCATTAGTTCCTCTTTTTGCGTGTCCGACATTTTCTGATCTTCCACTAAAAAATGCATCAGCGGCCCAAACGCCCCATCAAACGCCTGGTTGACCAGCCCCTTGAGGGCACTTCTGCGAGCGGCCTGACGTGTCAAAATCGGCTCATAAACCGACATATTCCCTTTTTTTGATTCTTTGACGGCATTTTTATCGGACAATCGCGTCAACATTGTCTTAATGGTGGTATAGGCCCAATCGACCTTGCCCGCCAGCCGATCCGCGATCTGCCGGGCCGTCGCTGGTGAACCGGACCACAGGGCATTCATGATTTGCCACTCCGCATCGGTCAGTTTCATAGCCATCTCCTTTCTTCTACATTTGTAAAAGCAATTCTACTACATATGTAGAAGCCGTCAAGCCAAAAATGTTACAGAAAAAATATAAAACGCGTAAAATACCTTAAATTACGCCTTACACTGCTTTTCAATACAACGGCTAAGTCCTGAAAATTTAAGGGCTTGTTTTTTATGGCCAATTTTGCTATTTTAGGTGTCTTTAACTGGATGAACCATTGATTTCGAGGCTGTTTTGAGCGAAAATAACACTCAAAAGGGATTTGTTTTGTGGCTGACGGGGCTATCCGGAGCCGGAAAAAGCACGCTGGCTGAGATTTTATTTGAAAAACTCGCCGCCACCGGCAAGAAATGCGAACAATTGGACGGCGATATCCTGCGGGGCGTCTTCCCCAATACCGGCTTTTCCAAGGCCGCCCGCGATGAACATATCCGCCGGGTTGGTTTTCTGGCGTCCCGGCTGGAACACCACGGTGTCATTGTCGTCGCCTCGTTCATTTCGCCCTACCGCGAGTCCCGCGGTTTCGTTCGCAACCTGTGCGATAATTTCATCGAAATCCATGTCAAAGCCTCGCTGGACGAGTGCAAACGTCGCGATGTCAAGGGCCTATATAAAAAGGCTCTGGCCGGCGAAATCAAAGAATTCACAGGCATCGATGACCCCTATGAATCACCGGAAAATGCGGAAATTGTCGTCAACACCGACACGCAATCCGTCGATGAATCCATCAGCCAAATTATGGAATATTTGAAACCCTATTTATAGGACTGTAACGTGGATCATTTAGATCATTTGGAAAGTTTAGGCGTCCATATTCTTCGCGAAGCGTATGCGAATTTCAAGAATATGTGCATGCTCTGGTCCATTGGAAAAGACAGCACCGTTTTGCTGTGGCTGGCCCGCAAGGCGTTTCTGGGCCATGTGCCGTTTCCCTTGGTGCATATCGATACAAATTTTAAAATCCCGGAAATGATCGAGTACCGGGATCGCTTGACCAAAGAGTGGCACCTCGACATGGTGTACGGCCAGAATACCGAGGCATTGAAATCAAAAAACACCTTCCCTGACGGCAACGCTGACCGCCTGACCTGCTGTAAACTGTTGAAAACCACGGCATTGAAGCATACTCTCAGCGGGCAATGGCCGAGATATCGTTTCAATCACGCCGCGGGTAAGTATGAAGTCGATGCGAATATCGAACCATTCACCGGTGTCATCGTCGGACTGCGGGCGGACGAAGAAGGGTCTCGCTCCAAGGAACGTTATTTCTCGCCGCGAGATCGCCAGAATGAATGGGACATCGCCGACCAGCCGCCGGAGTTCTGGAACCAGTTTAAAACCGATTTCGCCCCCGGCACACATGTACGGATTCACCCGCTGCTGGACTGGACGGAACTGAATGTGTGGGAATACATCGAACGCGAGAAAATCCCCACCGTCTCGCTGTATTACAATCAGGGCGACGGCAAACGATACCGGTCGCTGGGCTGTGAGCCATGTACTAACCCGATTGATTCGCAGGCACGCAACCCCAAAGAGATTATTGAAGAACTGCGCAGCGGACAGCTTTCCAACATTGCCGAACGCTCCGGCCGGGCACAGGATGCCGAAGATGGAGGCGGACTGGAAACCCTGCGAAAAGACGGGTATATGTAATCAATGATTAATGTTGAATGTTGAATTATTAGTTGGTTGAATCCCGACTTCGTTGGGATGACTGAAATTAATAGGGACAAATTATGACACAGGAAAGTCCTGGAAATTTGGAAACGATGAACATTGTGATTGCCGGGCATGTCGACCACGGTAAAAGTACTGTCATCGGCCGCTTGCTGGCTGATACCGACTCGCTGCCCAAGGGCAAGCTCCAGCAGGTCAAAGAAACCTGCCGGCGAAACAGCAAGCCGTTTGAATATGCGTTTCTGCTGGATGCACTCAAAGACGAACAGGCCCAGGGCATTACGATTGATTCGGCCCGTGTGTTCTTCAAAACCGATAAACGACACTACATTATCATTGACGCACCGGGACACATCGAATTCCTCAAAAACATGGTCACCGGCGCCTCACACGCTGAAGCCGCCCTGCTGGTCATCGACGCTGAAGAAGGCGTTCGGGAAAACTCCCGCCGACACGGCTACATGATTTCCATGCTCGGTATCAAACAGATGGTAGTACTGGTTAACAAAATGGATCTGGTTAACTATAACCAGGAAACGTTTGATGCCATTGTCGCCGAATACACCGAGTTTCTCGACGGTATCGGCCTGACCGCCAAGGCATTTATTCCCGTCAGCGGGATGGAAGGCGACGTCATTGCATCACTCAGTAACAAAATGCCGTGGTATTCGGATCAAACGACGCTGCAGGCACTGGACAACTTCGAAAAAGAACCGCTGCCGACGGACAAGCCCTTCCGCCTACCGGTGCAGGACGTTTACAAATTCACCAAATCCGGTGATAAACGCCGAATCGTAGCCGGGACCGTAGAAACGGGCAAAGTCCAGCCGGGCGAAGAAGTTGTCTTTTACCCTTCCGGTAAAAAAAGCGTTGTCAGCAGTCTGGAAGTTTTCAATGCAGATTGCCCCTCGGATTTTTCCGCCGGACAGGCTGCCAGCTTTACCTTGGAAGAACAAATTTATATTGCCCGCGGACAACTGGCCGCCAAGGCCAACGAACTAGCCCCGAAAGTCAGTAAACGCCTGCGTGTAAACCTGTTTTGGATGGGCAAACAACCGCTGGAAACAGGTAAGGATTACCTGCTGAAAGTCGGCACAGTTAAGGAAAGCGTTCGCGTCGAAGAAATCCTCAGCGTCATGGATGCTTCTGACCTGAACTCGGCCCAAAAAAAAGACAAAATTGAATATCACGATGTCGCCGAATGTATTTTGAGCTGCCGTCATGCCGTTGCCTTTGATACCGTCGAAGATATTTCCAGTACGGGCCGATTTGTCATCATTGACGATTATGAAATTCGTGGCGGCGGTATAATCCGTGAAGCTCTGGCCGACCAGCAGGAGCACATGCGGCAGCAGGTCATGCAGCGTAACCTGAAATGGGCCTCCAGTGCCATCGGCCGGACACAACGCTGGGAACGCTACAACCAGAAAGCTGCGCTGATACTGGTCACTGGAAAACGAAATGTTGGCAAGAAAACGCTCGCCAAAGCCATTGAGCAGCGTCTGTTCACTGATGGTAAAATCGTTTACTTTATGGGTATCGCTAACGTTCTTTACGGTGTGGATGCCGACATTAAAAAGCCCGGCGATGATGAAACACACCGCCCCGAACACGTCCGGCGACTGGCGGAAATCGCCAACCTGCTGCTGGACGCCGGCGTCATCCTGGTGGTCACGGCTATCGGCCTGACGCAAAACGAATTGGAAATCATTCAGAACGTAGTCGATAGCGACCTGATCGAGCCGATCTGGCTGGGCGATGAGCCTACCGACATCGACTTTGCGATGAAGGTTCCCAATCTGGACGATTTTGAGGACACTCTGGACCGCGTCAAGGGCCTGCTGCAAAGCAAGGGCATTATCTTTAAGGCATAACCATAATGGATTACACAGACGTACTTACACGCATTGAAACGGCTCTGGCCGCGGGCACTGAAGCCCTGGAGGCCTTTACGCCCGGCAAAATTCAATCCACACTCAAAGACGGCGGCGATCCGGTCACCGAAGCCGACAAGGTATTGGACGAAGTTCTCAAAAAATTCCTGCTGCGTGATGATGAGGGCTGGCTGTCGGAAGAAACCGTTGATGAACCGTCACGACTTCAAAAAGATCGCATTTGGATTGTCGATCCGATTGACGGAACACGGGAATTTATCGAAGGCGTGCCCCAGTGGTGCATGTCAATTGCTTATGTGGTTAACGGCAGGCCCGAAGTTGCAGGTATCTGCAACCCCGCAGCCGGTCAGACCTTTTTGGGCACCCGCAGCGGTGTGACGTTCAACGGCGATCCGGTGACTGTCAGTGATCGGACTGACTTGGCCGGCGCGACGGTCCTGGCCAGCCGCAGTGAGATCAAACGCGGTGAATGGCAGCCGTTTGAAAACAGCGGAATGGACATTGTGCCGATGGGGTCGGTCGCCTATAAGATGGCATGTGTGGCCGCGGGGTTATATGACATGACTTTTACACTGGTACCCAAAAATGAATGGGATGTCGCTGCCGGCTGGCTGCTGGTCGAAGCGGCCGGCGGCAAAGTACTCGACAAAAACCAAACCATCCGTCAATTCAATCAGCCCGATCCGCTGCTTCCGGGATTGTATGCCATGAACAGCACACTGTTGGACGCAGTTCTTCGCGTTACCGGCTAAGACTGAAACATCCTATAAAATTTCAACGGGCTTTCTTCTTTTCACGTGCTTTTTGCTCGGCGACGGGGTCGTACTTTGGATTTTTCTGCTGCGGTACGGGAGCATCGGTGGCTTTTCGCCAGTTTTTCAATAGCTCGTGCAACTGACGAGTCTTTTGGGGGTTGGCTTTGGCCTGATTTGTTTTCTCGCCGATATCGTCTTTAAGATTGTACAGTTCCAGCGTATTGCCCTCAAAATACTCAATCAGTTTCCAGTCGCCCAACCTAACAGCGCTGCCGGGACGGGTGCGGAAGATTGAATCCTGAGTCTCGGAATTTCCGCCTTGCAGGTAAATCGGAAAATGCCAGAACAACGGACGTTCGTCGATTGTGCCGGTGCCTTTTATCAGCGGCAGAATGCTAACGCCGTCCAGCACTTTGCCGGCGGGCTTATCAACGTCGGCCGCGGCCAAAAATGTCGGGTAAAAATCAATCCCGCTGACGGGCACGTCGCAGGTGGTGCCGGGTTTTGTATGACCGGGCCAGCTAACAAACATCGGCTCGCGGATGCCGCCTTCATAGTAGGCGCCTTTGCCGGCCCGCAACGGCCACTGGCGGCTGATTTTATAGACGCCGCCATTGTCACTGGTCAGGAAAATCAGCGTATTATCGCGGAGCTTCAATTCGTCCAGTTTCTTCACCAAACGGCCAATGTTTTCATCCAGTGATTGAATCATCGCGGCATAACGAGGTTCATTATGCTGATCATCGCCCTGCTTTTTCTGAAACGTTTCAACTTTTTCTTTCTTCGCCTGCAGCGGCGTATGGACCGTGTAGTAGGCAAAATATAAAAAGAAGGGTTTGTCCTGATGATTTTCGCAAAATGCCATCGCCTCATCGGTCAGCCGGTCGGTCAGATATTCGCCTTTCGGGCCATCGGTTAGAAATTCGTTTTTATAGGGGCTGAAATAGCTTTTGGGGTGGCCGTAATGAGTACCGGCGACATTTTCATCAAAACCCTGTGTTTTCGGGTCTTTGCCAAGGTGCCACTTACCAATGAAGCCGGTTCGATAACCACCGGCCTGGAGGACTTCGGCAACTGTCACATTGTCATCAGCTAAGACTGTTTTGTTTTTCGTAGGAATCAATTTTCGGTATTTAGCGTTACCTCGGTCGGAGTTATTGACAGTATAGATGCCGTGGCGAGGTCCATACTGACCGGACATACAGCAAGCCCGGCTCGGCGCACAGTTGGCAGCAGGAGCATAGGCATTGCTAAATACCACACCACTGGCGGCCAGCTTGTCGATGTTGGGCGTTTGGTAGTATTTGCTGCCCATAAAGCCCAAGTCCGTCCAGCCGAGGTCATCGACATTGATATAGAGGATATTCGGCCTTGCGGCAAGTTTTTCAGCCGGTTTGGGATTACCCATAGCTAAAGCAGTGCCTGACATAGTAGCCACTGTAGCCGCCGTCGATTTCAAAAACTGCCGTCGATTCATGCGATTACCCTTTCATCCTGTTCTCAACATCAAACGCCGCTCACTGTCCCATTATTTCAGAAACATCTGATTTTTGTCACATCCGGCTCCGACCCTTTTCGGTTACCGAATAGCTTTAACGGCTTCGGCAATGTGGGCGGGGCTGGTGCCGCAGCAGCCGCCGAGAACAGCAGCGCCGACATCTTTGATCTGGGCTAAAGAGGCAGCGTAATCTGCAGGCGAGAGCTTATAGACAGCCTTGTCGCCTTCCAGTTCGGGCCGGCCGGCGTTGGGTTCAGCCAGCAGCAAGACACCGGTGTCTTTCAGGGCTTCGGCGTAGGCTTTGGCCAGATTGACATAACCATCCATGTCAAGGGTGCCGCAGTTGAAGCCAAGGGCAGTAATGCCCAGCGGGGCTAAGACCTGGACCGCCTGCGCGGGCGAAACGCCCATCATCGTCCTTGCCTCATCGCCGGCGGGGTCATAGGCCAGTGAGACAAAAATCGGCAGATCGCAGACGCTTTGAACGGCCTCAATCGCCACCTGGATTTCGTCCAATGCCGTCATGGTCTCGATGATGAAGCCGTCAACCCCACCGTTGAGCAGTCCCTTGGCCTGTTCGGCAAAGGCGGCCTTGAGATCAACTTCTTTGACCATGCCGAGCGGTTCGAGGAAATCGCCGCACGGGCCGATATCGCCGAGAACATACCTTTCATCACCAGCCACAGAACGGGCCAGTTTTGCCGCGGCAACATTAATCTCGAACGCCTTGTCTTCATAGCCATGGCGTTTAAGGACGAGTGCATTGGCGCCGAAAGTATTGGTAATCACCGCATCGGTGCCGGCATCGAGATATTTCTGATGAACGGTCTTGACAGTTTCCGGCAAATCAATATTCAAATAGTCATTGCAGCATCCCGCGGGCGCGCCAGCGGCAATAAGCTGGGTGCCCATCGCACCATCGACAAAAAATGTTCCTTCGTTCAAACGATCTTTTAAAGCAATTCTGGTCATTGGTATCTTTCTATCTTCAAATATTCAATTTTCGCAAAAACAACAACAGCGTGGAACGGCAGTGACACGATAAAGCATCACCCGATGTCATTCCGGCCTCCGAGCCGGGATCCAGAGCAAAACAGCCTGGATGCCGGGTCAAGCCCGGCATGACAAACAACCACACTGCACACATTGTGTCCCATCCCGGCGCTGTCGCTTCGGGCTTCTGTTTTAATCCACCGGCACAAATTCGCAGTTTTCGCTGAGTTTATACACATTCTTATACCCGTCTCGCGGCGGGCGGACAAATAATTTTTTGCCCTGCTTTTCCGGCGGCAGCAGCTTCGGGTTTTTCAGCTTCAACAAGGCCGAGTTGACTTCCAGCCCCATCTCGTCATAGGCAGCAATGCGCACTTCGGACGGAATGACCAGACCGTTGCTGCCGGTGGTGTAGTTATTCAGTTCAACAGTAATCTTTTTCATCTCCGCATCGTCGAAATACTCGATCAACTCGATACGGTAGTCGCAGGTGTTGACGTAAACACGTTTTTTGCGTTTTCCACCGGCTCGGAAGTCCAGAATATCGAAGCCGTCGCGATAGGACAGTTGCCATCCGGTGGTAACATCGACGACGCCGAGGGCTTCGGCAATGTTGGCCGGGTCAATCAGCAAGACCTGATCGCAACTGCGGGCCTGGGCTTTGCTGCCGTACCAGTAGCTGTCCAGTTCCGGTTTGACGCGCAGCCAGAATTCGGTTTCGTTCGTGCCAAAACGCACTTCACCGAATTTGTCACCCTTAAAGAAAATCTTTGCCGGCGGCACAAACGCCAGCTTGCCGGGGACGTGCTCGTCCTTTTCGTCGCCATCTTCCTCTCGCCAGGAAAGCGTACAGTCAGCAGAAGCGACAAAGGGCTGGACATTCTGCCGCTGCAACGCCAGCGTCCGCACGGCGGCGGCAATATTGGGTTTACCGGGACAAAGGGCCGGGTCAATAGGCTTGTCAATCACCGGCGCGCAGCCGGAAAACACCGCCAACACCGCAACCAACCATAAAAATGAGATATCTCGCTTCATAAGCACTCCAAAAGATAAGTTCCGCCCATTTTAACAGGATAATACCAACTATCAACGCCTTTTTTGACAGGAATGAATCCCAGCTTTTAACACGGAAAGCTATACCAACCCATTTTATTACTTTTCAAGCCTGCCTTTGTCCAGTATAATTAATTTGCAGTACAAACAGGGAGATATTTAGGAGAGTATCATGAAAAAAGTACTACAAATTATCAAAGAAAATGATTTATTAAAAAGAGGAAAACCAAATCTTGATAAAATTCAGACATTATCTTTGAGCCAAATAGTTGATATAGCTAATCAATTAGACTCTGCTGTCACCTGCCAATACGAACGAACCGAAAGCACTTTTTCCTTCTCATCCTCCCTTGAACTTGGTGCGAGTAGTGGTTGTTCTGAATTTGAATGCAGAAAAAAACGATTAGATAAACTCTCAAGATTCGCCCTGATGTATAGCGATAAGGTATATATCGGAAGTTTCTTTTCAGCAATTAGCGACTTCATCAATACCGAATCTCCTGACCCATCTAATGCACAATATCATTTTTATTGCCAAATAGGTCTAATTAAATTCATCGAACCTTTGCTAAACAAAGGTTATATCAGCATGTATCCTCTTCCAAGTTCTTTTTGCAAAGATTGCATTAATAAAATTTTATTTAAGGATAGAAATGAACGCAGAGTAGACAAAGTGTTAAAAAACATAGAACAAGATATTTTGTCAAGCATTTCAGTTAAAGCTTTTTTAGAAGAAAATGATTTAGCTTGTGATTTCGCTGAGACATTGCCATATCTTAAGTGCGGGATGACTACAGGTTATTATAACATACCTCAACCGATACTTAACAGACCACGCATTTACTCAAAATTAAAAAGAGGACAAGCTGTTTTACTATCAAAAACATTAATTAAAGATTTGGGATACCATAAAGATTTAGCATCTGAATTGCTAATGAATGTATTATTTGGCTTATTAACATCAAAAACAATCGGAAGTTCTTTTCTAACTGAAGACAGTGTACATATTGATTTAATGAACTCTTTAAACCCAGAGAATGATATTAGAAGAAAAAACAGCCTTGCACAAAAATATTTAACTTCAACTGTTCCTTTTGTAGAAGATGTTAAGTTAAAAGACCTCATGAAGTTAAGAGAAAACGAAGGTGATGCTTTTTTAATATACAAACAAGCACTAGACCAAGCTATGACGGAACTCAAAGACTCAAACAGTAATTTTAAAGCTAAGGATGCTAAAGAGCTATATTCTGATGTCATTGCTCCCAGCATTGCAAAAATGAACCAACGAGTCAAAACCGCACGAAAAACATTATTGCAAGAGACTTACAGACCTGCACTCGGACTCGTCGGATCAATTTCTTTTGGATTGTTATCTGGAATTATCCCTTCTGAAACAGCCGCAATAGCAAGTGCTGTAGGTGCTACTTCTTGTGGTGCAGACATGCTTAAAAAAATAATGACACTAGGAGATTCCGAAAAAGCTATCCAAAATGAGCCCTTTTATTTCTTGTGGAAAGTAAAACAAAAGGTTAAAAAGAGATCAAAGAAGTAAATCAAATCTCTTTCAATCCTGTCGCTTTCTACTCCTCGAAATCGGTTTGGAGGATTTGGCCCATTTGGGCTGAGAGGCTTTCGATCTGGTCCTCGGTCAGGTGTGGGTTTAGGACGTCGGCAGTTCGGTCCTGGCCGGTAACCTTCAGCGTCCAGATTTCGTCGCTGCCCTCGTTTCGGCAGCCGTCGTATTTGAGCTTTCGCTTTCGCATCAGCACCAGTGTCAGCACAAAGCGGAAGTTGAGTTTTTCCGGGTCGGTCTCTTCGGCCAGCCGGTCGAAGAAGGTCATCAGCATCTCATCATCGACAAAGACCTTCTTTTTCAGCTCCGGGTTGGGGATCTTCGTTTTCCAGAAGCAATACACCTGCGGCTTGTGCTCGTTCCAGTAGTCCATACTGAAGTCGGTCCGCTGAAGGCCTTCGTCGGTATCGACAAGTGCGGCAAAATATTCTTCTTCAATTTCAAACTCACGGCCGGTGCCGGCGCATTGTCCCAACGTTTTTTTGATTTCCCAGTCTGCCATAGCAATGATTCATGTCTATTGATTAATGATTATTGATTATTACAGAAGCGTGAAGCGACAGCGACACGACAGCGTTGGCCAGAACCACCCCTGCACAGGGTTACGCATCCCGGCGTTTCCGCTTCGGGCTTCTGTTTTACTATTATCGGAGCATTTTACTTGGTTTTGGTCTGGGTTTCAAATGTTAAGTGGGGTGAAATTTGGGCGGCGGTTTTGGGACCGATGCCTTTGATGTTTTCCATATCTGCGGCCTTTTGGAATGCAGGTTGGTTTTCGACATGCGTGCGATAATGGATAATATCCAGTGCCCGGGCCGGGCCGATACCAGGCAGACGCACCAAGCTGGCAGCGGGTGCGGTATTGGGATTGATTTTTTCGGGTGCGACCGTCAGTGGAATTTGACGGGCGTTTTGCAGGATGCCGGTAAGCAAAACGGTAACGCCGATCAATGCAACCGCAACCGCGAGACACATGGATCGTGTCCAGAGCTTGATCTGATTGTCCGGAGCCGTCATACTCTATTCCCGCCCTTCCAAAGAATAGAAATAGTCAATAAACAACCGACAATAGACAATCTCAAACCGGCGGCGAAGCCGGTTTGAATGCTATTGTTTCATGATGGTTTTCTGGAACTTGGCCATGACCAGAAACGCCTTTTTGGGCGTCAGTTTGTTAGTCAGCAGACCGCAGCCGTCCACCGGCAAGTCCGCCACATCGACGCCGTCGGCCAATTGCGAATAGGTGACCGTATTGATGTACGGGCGGCCGAGGGCCAGTTTATAAAACTCCTCAATCCACTTGGCCTGCTGGGCCTGTGTCCAGTTTTCGTGCCAATGGCCGGCACGTTCGGGTGCCCGGTCGCCCTGCCCGTCGCCATCTGGAACGGAAACACCGGTGACGTGAACGGTTTTGGGCACCGCCGCAAAGCAGTCCAGCCGGGACGAAATCTGCATCATGTCCCGCACATGCATTCCTGCGGCGTCTTTGCCAAAGTGGAACTGCAAACCAAACGCGTCAAAGCCGATACCGGACTGGATGACCATGTCCGCATACACCAGCGGCGGAACCGTCGTTTTGTCGTGGGCATAGTACTCGCCCCACGGGAAAACGATATCGACCATTTTGCGGCTCTTGGTATCGACGCCCTTAGCTGCCAGACAGGCGGTACGCGTCATCTCAATGACCTGCTCGAAATTGAAGCCAAAGCAGTTCTGGGCATTCATGCCGCTGATGACCCGCCAGGCGTGGATATATTTGCTGTAGCGTTTGACAATCTCGGTAACAAACTCGTAAGCCCGCTCGCGAATCTTTTCAAAGCTGGGCTTTTCGGTAATCAGCCACTGCGGAATCGTTTCGGGCGTAAATTTCAGCAACGGCCCGGCACAAATCGCCAACCGGCGACCGGCGAGGTATTTCATGCACTTGTCGAGCTTTTCAAAGTCGTAGTCGCCCTTTTCGGCCTCAATCTCGCGCCAGTTGACGGGAACCGTCACAAAGCCGAACATATCGGTGAGCCACTTGCGGTATTTTTCGTTTTCCAGCAGATCCGGATTTAACTGGCAGCCGAGGCTGTGTCGGCCGAGGGCCTTGTTGCGAAAGCGAACCGCGAGAAACTGCTCGGCATACTTAGCGGCCATGCGTTCGGAGAAGGCGACGCCCTTTTTCAGGGCCTCATCAGCAAAAACCGAGGCCTTTTCCGGCTCGGAAATATGCTGCAAAGCCTGAATAAAGCAATGCTGGACCTCTTGGACCTGCTTATCGAGTGCATTGCTGTCGTCAAACAGCGCCCAGTCCTCGCGTTTGAGCGTAATCTGCATCATGCGGGCACGGGCTAGTTCGACGTTCAGGTTGTACGGCTCGGGCCGTTCCGGCAGACGGGTGGTGTTCAGCAACAGACTTCCGCTGCCTTCGACCGGCCACAGCAGTGCAAGTCCCGATGAATCATGGGACTTTTTCTGGCACTCGATAATGCCGTCCTTGAACTCAATTTTATCGACGTGGCGAAGCGGAATCATATCCGCGCCAAAGAGATACGCTCCTGAAAGCGAAAAATCCGTCAACGGCTGTCCATTTTTGAAAACCTGAAACTTCAACGCGTCCCCTCATAAATCATGGTTGAGATTATAATCATACACCGAATAAAGCACGGATTATAGCAGATGACGGGGTAAATGCAAACGAATCTTGCCGGTTTGTCCTATAGAGAACTTCCACGCCCAGACGCAAGCGTATCCATGCTCAAAAATGACTGAGCAACCGCTAAAATCACTCAAGCAGCCGGAAATTCTGTCAGTCAAACCCATTTAAGAGGGAAATTTGCATAACCGGACATATTCAAAACAATCAATAAGCTATCGGTCACAAATCCATAAATCATTTTAAAAAAAAGACTTGCGGCAGTAACACATCACTACACAACGGTTAATAATGTGACATTGATAAGATAATTTAGATTCCAGCTTGACATTTACGACACCCTGTCGTACTAATACGACTAAGAGTCGTATTCAAGGTTAAATCTGGAGAACGAACCGATGCAACGCCCTTCATTAGCAAACGCGGAACTGGCTGTGATGAATTTGCTGTGGAAAGAAGCCCCTCTGACCGCCCGGCAGATTCGTGAACAGCTCTATCCTAATGAAACCAAGCCGCAGCACGGAACTGTCCAGCGCCTTCTCCAGCGGCTGGAGGAAAAGGGATTTGTCAAGCGTGACCGAAATTTGCCGGTCCACCTGTTTTCGGCGGCCATCACCCGGCAGGCCTATGCGGGCAGTCAATTGGAATCGCTGACCGACAAGCTGACCGGCGGTTCACTGGCGCCGCTGATTACCCATTTGGTTGAAAAACGCAAAATCTCCCGGGACGAAATTGACCGGCTGCGGGAAATTCTGGATACCTGGGATGATAAGGAGCAGAGCGCATGACGGAAATATTGATTCAAATCGGGCTTAGCAATGCTGTAATCGCCCTTGGATTGGCGGCGGCAGCGATTATCGTCGAAAAAACTGCCAAACGTCCACATCTGGCGCATTTGTTGTGGTTGCTGGTCTTTGTCAAGCTTATCACGCCGGCAGTCATTTCCGTACCCGTGTTTTCAGGCACTGCCAATGCCGCGACCGATATTCAATTGCTTGACGGCGATGCCGAAGCACTCGCCACAGCCCCAATAGCAACTGACCATGAGCCGGCAAGCTCACCACTGCTGAACTTCCGGACCGGCCTGAAAAACATAACATTAAGATGGTTCCCAACAATCTGGCTGGGAGGAATCGCCGTTGTCTTTGCCGGTTCGATGGTAAGGATTACGCGATTTCACCGTCTTCTGTCGGCAAACACTGACGCGGCCCCGGATGAGATGCAGGTTATGGCTT
>JANQGW010000234.1 GCA_028282905.1 Sedimentisphaerales bacterium
TGCGGGTACCTTCCGCATCAGTTTTGATCGTCGCCCACGGCTGCTGATCCTCAACGTATTTGTTGCATACATCGGCCAACGCGGCAATCCGCCGAATCGTCGCGGCATAGTTCAGACTTTCATAACCGGCAATAATCTCATCCTTAGCCGCAATCAACTGGTCGATTAACGCCCTGCCCTTTTCGTCCAGCGTCCCGAGCATTCCGTCGAGCTTTTTAGTGAGCATCGGCCCAGAACGGCTGGCCAGATTGGCCAGTTTGCCCACCAAGTCGGAATTGATACGATTCACAAAATCTTCAAAACTCAAATCGATATCACCCACATCACCACTCAACTTGGACGCATAGTAATACCGCAGGTACTGTGGGTCCAGATGCTTCAGATAGGTCGAGGCTTTGATGAACGTGCCCTTGCTCTTGGACATCTTCTGGCCGTTGACGGTCAGGAAGCCATGGACAAACAGCTTGTCCGGCGTTCGCAGATTCGCACTCAGCAGCAATGCCGGCCAGAACAGTGCATGAAAATACATGATGTCCTTGCCGATGAAATGACAGATTTCATAGTCGCCGCCATTCCACATCTGCTCAAAATCCAGTCCGTTCTGCTCGCAGTAATTCTTCGCCGAAGCCATATACCCGATCGGTGCATCCAGCCAGACATAGAAATACTTATCGTCTTCGCCGGGGATTTTAAAACCAAAATACGGCCCGTCCCGAGAAATATCCCAGTCCTTCAGACCGGTTTCAAACCACTCGTCGAGCTTGTTCTGCACCGATTCCTGCACATAGCCTTTGGCAAACAGTTCTTTCAGCTGCTCCTGATAGTCGCTCAGCCGGAAGAAATAGTGCGTGCTGTTTCGCAGCACCGGCGGATTGCCGCTGACCGTGCTTACCGGATCAATCAGTTCGGTCGTCTGGTAATGGGATGCGCACGCGTCGCATGAATCGCCGTACTGGTCTTCGGCCTTGCATCGCGGGCAGGTGCCCTTGATATACCGGTCGGGCAGCCACATCTGTTCCTGCTCGTCATAGGCTTGCTCGATTTCCTTTTTGACAATCGAGCCGCATTCGTTGGCCCGGTTATAGATCATTTCGCTAAACGTACGGTTTTCATCCGAGTGCGTTGAGTAGTAATTATCAAACTGAATGTTAAACCCGCTAAAATCGCCAAAATGTTCGGCATGAACCCGGTTAATCAACTCTTCCGGCGTAATGCCCTCACTTTTGGCGCGAATCATCACGGGCGTACCGTGCGTATCGTCCGCACAGAAGTAGCGGCATTCATGGCCCATGGCCTTTTGAAACCGCACCCAAATATCCGTTTGCAAATATTCCACCAAGTGCCCGATATGAATCGGGCCGTTGGCATACGGCAGTGCCGATGTCACCAGTAATTTCCGTGTCATTGTCTATTCTCCGCCCTGCTTAGGTTGATTGCCGTTCGATTGGTTCGCGGGCTTGTCCTGCTTGGGACGATTATTTCGATTCTTATTGTTTCCGTTATTTTTATTGTCCGGACGCTTTTCGCCCTGGCCGTTACGTTCGCCCTGCGGGGCATTGCCGTCACGGTTTTTGTTGCGACGTCGGCGATTGCGGCGGCTGCGGTTTTTATTGGTCTGCTGACCGCCTTCGCCTTCCTTTTTCTGCGGCTGTTTCTGTCCTTGCTGCTGTTTGTCCTTGTCCGGCTGATTACTACCTTCGCTCTTGGGGCCGCCTTGTCTGGACTTTCGAGGTCTGCGACGCCGACGTTTCTTTTTCTCACCGGCAGCGGGCAACTGCTGTTCAGACTCGGCCATTTCCTCGATTTCTTCAGTGACGGCCGAATCGACTTCACCTTTACCGGGTACGGCAATCGCCTTATCCAGAATGTCTTCGGCCCGATCCGATTCCGGCTGCGGCTTATTTTTCGGTTCCTCGCCGGGCTTCCATATTTCATCCACCGGCCAGGCCTTCCGGTCACCCATTTGATCCTGTACGACCACTAACTGCGTCAGGATATGCATATCCACAACCTTGCCCTCGCCCTTCGGTGTTACCACCGTCGTATTGCGCTTGGGCAGGTTCTTCTTGAGCTGCATATAGGTCTCGTCTTCATACCGCAGGCAGCATTTGAGTCGGCCGCAATGGCCGCTGATCTTGGACGGGTCCAGCGTAGCCTTTTGCAGCTTGGCCATCCGCATGTTGACCGGCTCCAGAATTTTCAAATAACGGCTGCAGCAGCACTGCTGACCGCAAGTTTCAAAATCGCTGACCAGCCGAGCCTCATCACGCGAGCCGATCTGCCGCAGTTCGATGCGGGTCTGGTATTCCCGCGCCAACTGCTTGACCAGTTCACGGAAATCCACCCGCCCTTCGCTGGTAAAATAGAAAATGATCCGCTCGCCGCCGAACAGATGCTCGGCCTCGATGATCTTCATTTTCAAACCCTTTTCGTCGGCATATTTCTGGCAGACCTTCGCCTCGTCAATCGCCGACTTTTCCAGGTGCTTCTGCTCGCTAAGGTCTTCATGCGTGGCAAAGCGAACAAACTGGCCGCCTTCGCAGAGCGGATAATCCTTAGTGCGGTTGCAGTAGTAACTTTCCACCTGTTCGGGCGTGCTCTTGAACTGGCCGCCGCGATAGTTGTGCGCACCGACCACCTCGCCCAGCTCCAGCCCGCGTTCGGTCTTGATGACCACATGCGTATTGAGCTTCGGGATATGAGCCTCATGGTGTTCAAACCAGCCCATCGCCCCCATCCGGCCATATCGAACCAGCATCTGTTTGGCGTTTTTGGGCGTTTTATGTTTTGTGTTCTCGCCTTGCGACATTTATTATAAACTCCTTTAAAATAAGAAGATACAGATTTACCAACCAGCGGGCGCAAACCGCAACCGCCTTAGAAAACGCTTAGTATATCCGAATTGGAAAGATTAAACAAGGGTTGATAAACAGCATTTTTAAGCCATGATGTCAGCTTCTGAACCGTTCAACGTCAATTTTAACAAAAGCTGTTCGAAGATGAGTTTTTCGTTGACGCTGGCGTCGATCCAGCGGGTGATTTGACAGCACTGTTCGATCTGCCGGGCCGCGGTTTCAGCATCCGTGCGACCCGCCAGTGCTTGGACGCATTGTTTCTGGTCCGCGTGAACCCAGCCTTCCGCCTGGCCCACATGCAGTTTTATCACATCATGCAGAGCGCACGTAATCATCTGCACCAGAGCCTTTTGGCTGCGGCGGGTAATGTCGGTGGTACTGACGTTTTCGGCTTGCTTGCCCCACGCCGCGGCGATGGCTTTGGCGGATTTACCCATCCATTCGGCCATGTCCACCACATCGGGCAGCTGAAGCGTACATAACTTTTCCAGCAACTGCTGCTTGATAGCATAAACCGTCGAATCCTTCGTCTGTAATTGCGACCAGACAAGACTGCTGCCCAGGCTGCCCTGCGAAAAATGGGACCAGAAGACCGCCTCCGCCTCGTTGACGCCTTCAGCGGTGAGCCGCCCAACAATCTGTTCGGTGCTGACCGGGCCGAATCGCACCAATTGGCAGCGTGACAGCGTTGTCGGCAGCATCTTGTCAATTCGGCTGCACAGCAGGATAATCACACAATAGGCCGGCGGCTCCTCCAGCACCTTCAACAGTGCGTTCTGACTGGAGGCATTAACCTTTTCGGCTTCATCGACGACATAAACCACAAAATCGCCCATCGTCGGACGGCTGGAGACCTTGTCAATCAAAAACTCCCGAATCACGTCAATCGGCATATCAACAGGCGTTTTTTTATTCTTGCCCTTGGCGGTAAACTGTACCAACTCCTTATAGATCGGGCGAAAGTCGGGATGACCGCCTGCGTCAAATGTCTGGCACGCATGGCAAACTCCGCAGCTATCAACAAACGCCGGCTCAGCATTGACAGTTTGCTTGTTTTCACACAAAAGCATCTTCGCCCACGCCCGCGCGGTCGTTCGCTTGCCGACACCGTCAGCACCTTCAAACAAATACGCATGCGCCATCCGCCCGGCCGCATAGGCCCGCTGCAAAGAGCCAATCGCCTTGTCCTGACAAAATATTTCACTTAACGCCATCGCGTCAAAATTCCTTAATAAGTTTTAAAACCTCGGCATGGACCTGTTCGATATCTTGGGCCGCGTTAACCACTTTTACTGTTTCGTGGTATACCGACAGTTCCAGAAATCCTTCCCGCACCGCGGCGTGGTACTGGTCGCCCTTTTGCTCCATGCGGTCCAGATCCCGCTGCATTCGGCTCGCCGCCGTTTCCAGATCAACATCCAGCACTACCGTCACATCCGGCCAGACCCGCTCCAGCGAATCGGTGCCGATTTTCAGCACCTTCTCAGCACCGAACCCACCGGCAACGCCCTGGTAGGCACACGTGCTGGAAATCCAGCGGTCCATCAGCACACATTTGCCATGCTCCAAATCCGGGCTGATGTGCTCTTTCCACAACTGCGCCCGCGCGGCCATGTACAGCAACACTTCGACATTATCGCCCATCCCTTCATGGGCCGGGTCCAGCAGAATCTCACGGATTTTCTCACCGACAATCGTCGTACCCGGATCGCGATACGACACCACGTCTACGCCCTGGTCGGCCACCCATTCACTCAGCATCCGCACCTGCGTACTTTTGCCGCAGCCGTCCGGGCCATCAAGTACGATAAATTTGCCTTTCAGTTTTTCGTTCATGCCTGCTCCTGTTCAAGTCGAGCCATTTCAGTCTCATAATGCGATTTCATCCATAATACCGCCAGCAGCATCAAAAACAGCATCACTCCACAAAACATCAGGTGATAAGCCGCCGTCAAGATATAATACACCACCGTCCTTGCGGGTGCAAGCATACTAACAGCCGCTAATGCAATCGTCGCCGCAAAGCCAACAGCCGTCAGGCGATAGACCTCGCGAATTTCGGCCAGACGATACTGTCGCATCGCGGCAAAGGCCTGGGTTGGCCTTTGGTTAAACACGATAATCCGCGAAGGAATCACCAGCAGCGGCTTGATAAAAATCGCATACGCCATCAGCATCAAAATCTCTGTCAGACGGGAAGTTTGTACAAACTCAGCGATCTGCTCGATCTGCTGATCCGGCGGCAGTGATTTGTCGGCTTTCCAAGCCAGCCAAACCCCAACGAAAATCGTCGACGCAACAAACCTGCAAAAAAACTCATAAACGATGATGAAAAAAAACATTTTCCAGAAATACGGCTGGCCGCAACGAAGCAGAAAACCGGGCTGCTGAGGCAGTTCGCCATCAACAGCAGCGGTCTTTAAAAAACCTAGCCACAGCATCAGGCAGATCGTAAACATCGTCATCACACCCAACCCCAGTAAAAAATTGGGGACTGCAGGCAGAGCCGTATCGGCCTTTTCGGCAGCCTGGGCAGAAATCGCCAATTCGCCAGACATGACCAGCCAGGCGGCCGACATTACCACCACAACAACAACCTCCGGCCACCGTGTCTTCAAAATGTCAATCGCTTTTTGTATCATTAATGCTTTCTATCAATTAAACCCCGAAGGGACGACAGATTAAAACAGCTTTATTTCTTACCGGCTCGCTTACAAACAACAATAAAACCCGCTATTAGCAAAAGTCCCCACAGTATCCAAAACAGGATCGGATGGTTACAAGCAAACGGCATGACCGTCGCTGTCATCATTGCTATTAATGCTATTAAAGGAAGCGATAGAAGAAGAACAAGCACGTCTATCACATCCTGTTTCCCGTTCCACTGCCAATTCATAATCAGCCGCGGCGTAGCCGCCTCCTTAATTTTGCATTTTGCTTTTTGAGTTTTAATCTGATTATTAGGCCCGCAGGAATTTCACTTTTCCGCGGCCGACCACTGTTTCCAGCTTTTTGCGGAGGTCCATATCGGCCCGCACGCTCAGCCGGCGGTCGGCGGCAGCGACGATACGATAGCCGCTGGTGGTCTGGATGCCCACATGGACCGGGCTTTTGCCGCGATGCGTTTCACAGAGATTACGGATTCGTGCGATTTTTTCCTCAGTTACATCCAGTCCCAGCATCTCGATCCAGACCCGTGCCGACATCTCGTCGGCAATGTCCTCAATCGCAATCAGCTTATCACACAGGATATTGGGCGTTTCCCGCTGGCAATCCACCGTTCCCTCGACAAACAGGACTTTATCGACTTCCACCATGTCGGCAAACATTTCCAGCTTTTTCGGAAAGACCACTACCTCACACTTGCTCTGCAGGTCTTCCAGTTCAAAGACCGCCATCTTGGCGCCGGCATTACGGCCGTTTTTGGTCACGATGTTGCGAACTTTGGTAATCATCCCGCCGATGATGACCTCGCGGCTCTGCCATTTCGAATTCAGCTGGCCGGTGTTGGCCGACGAATAGGTATCGATCATATCCGCATGCTTACTGAGCGGGTTGCTGGTAACGTAAAAGCCCAGCACGGACTTTTCATATTGCAGCATCTGCTGTTCCGGCCACGGGGCCACGTCCGGCAATGCCTGTTTGTCAAGGTCGTCACCGCCGCCAAACCCGCCGCCACCGAAAAAGTTCATCTGTCCGCTGGCCCGGTCGGCCTGCATCGATGCCCCGGTCTGCATGGCTTTTTCCAGTCCGGCCATCATCTGTGAACGGCTGCCACCGAGATTGTCAAACGCCCCGGCTTTAATCAGTGCCTCGATCACCTGCTTATTGACCGCCCGCAAATCGACATTCTCACAGAAATGGAACAGGCTCTTAAACCGCCCGGCCTGTTCGCGCGCAGCAATCACCTGCTCAACCGCCTTTTCACCGACACCTTTGACCGCCGCCAGCCCAAAGCGAATGACGCCGGAGTCTTTCTTGTGGTCATGTTCTTCGCTATAGACCACTGTAAAGTCCGTGAAGCTCTCGTTGATGTCCGGCGGCAAAACACCGATGCCCATCTCGCGACACTCGCCAATATAATCGACCACCTTGTCGGTATTGCCCATTTCATAGGTCAGCAGCGCGGCCATGAATTCGATAGGGTAATAGCATTTCAGCCACGCTGTCTGATACGCCACAAACGAATACCGCGTCGCGTGCGATTTATTAAAACCGTAGCCGGCAAACTTCTTGATCAGCTCATAAATATCGACGGCCTGCTGCTCGCTCAAGCCCTTCTGGACACTGCCTTCGACAAACTGCTTCTGGCCGGCGTTGATGACCTTTTCCTTCTTTTTACCAATCGCTTTAATCAGGGCATACGCCTCACGCAGCGGAATATCGCCGAGGCGGTTACAAATCCGCATGACCTGTTCCTGGTAGATCATGATGCCGAACGTCTCTTCCAGTACTTCCCGCATGATCGGATGCGGCACCTCCCACGAGGCGCCATGTTTGCGGTCGATAAAATCGGGAATCAGTGCCATCGGTCCCGGTCGGTACAATGCGTTTGCCGCGATCATGTCCTCGATCCGGTCGGGCTTGAGCTTCATCAGCAAGTCCTGCATGCCGCCGGATTCAAACTGGAAGACGCCCTTGGTCCGCCCGCTGCAGAAAATGTCCTTAAACACTTTCTGATCGGTAATATCAATCGCCTCCAGGTCAATTGTGTCGCCGTGCATCGTGGCAATCAGGTCAATCGCCCGCCTCAGCACGCTGAGCGTCTTGAGGCCCAGAAAGTCCATCTTCAGCAAGCCCACCATTTCCACAGTCGGACCTTCAAACTGTGTAATTAAGTCATCCGAGCCGGCTTGTTTATACACCGGCAGGAAGTTCGTCAGCGGCTCATCGGCAATCACGACGCCGCAGGCATGAACCGACGCGTGCCGCGCCAGCCCTTCGAGCTTTCGCCCGATGTCAATGACCTTTTGAATCGTCGGGTCATTGTTGTACCATTCCTTCAGGTCCGGCTCGGCCTCCAGCGCCTTATCCAGTGTCATCTTCAGTTCGTTCGGCACCAGCTTAGCCAGCTTGTCCGCGTCGCCCAGCGGCACATCCATCACCCGGCACACATCGCGGATCACCGCGCGGGCCTTCATCGTCCCGAACGTGATAATCTGTGCAATCTCACCGTATTTCTGACGCACATGGTCCAGCGCGCCCGGCCGCGACGCCTGGCAAATGTCGATATCGATATCCGGCATCTCGTTTCGTTCCGGGTCCATAAACCGCTCGAACAGCAGGTCATACTTGATCGGGTCCACGTCACAAACCCCTAGAGTATACCCAACTACCGTTCCGACCGCGCTTCCCCTGGCACCAATCGGAATATTATGCTCGATCGCGTAATTACAAAAATCCCAGACAATCAAAAAGTAACTGGCAAAGCCCTTGCCGCAGATCACGCTCAATTCGCGTTTGATCCGCTGGTCCACTTCATCGGTGATCTTGCCGTATTTTTTCTTCGCCCCCTCGTACACCAGATGTTCCAGGAAGTCCTCCGGCGTGCTGCCGTCTTCCGGGTGGTACACCGGCGCGTGCTGTCCGCCCAGTTCGATTTCGATATTGCAGCGTTCGGCAATCTTCAGCGTATTATCACACGCATCCGGCACATCTGCAAACAGTTCCCGCATTTCCTCCGGCGATTTCAGATACACACTCGGCGGGTACTTCATCCGCTCGGTGTCGCTGACCTTTTTGCCAGTATTGATACAGCACAGCGCATCGTGCGCCTCGTAATCCTCTTTGTTGAGAAAATGCGCATCGTTGGTCGCCACCAGCCCAACATTCATCTTGCGAGCCAGCGTAATAATACGCTCCCGCACCTGGGCGTGGTCCTCGTCACCGTGGTCCTGCACTTCGAGGAAGTAATGGTCCTTGCCGAAAATGTCCAGGTACGACTGCACGGATTTTTCCGCGGCCTCAAAATCGCCCCGCCGCAGCGCCACCGGCACCTCGCCGGCGATACACGCACTCAGGCAGATCAACCCCTCGGAATGCTCGGCCAGCACCTCCTTATCGATTCGCGGGCGGTAATAAAACCCCTCGGTATAGCCGATACTGGACAGCTTAAGCAGGTTTTTATACCCGGCGTCGGCCTCAGCAAGTAAAATAAGATGATAGGCGTTATCTTTAACCCCGCCGCCACCGCCTTTTTCGTGCCGGCTGGCCGGGGCGATATAGGCTTCCATCCCGATAATCGGCTTAATCCCCGCGGCTTTAGCCTTGGTATAAAAATCGACCACGCCGAACATGTTGCCGTGGTCGGTAACCGCCACCGAATCCATCCCCAGCTCAGTGCAGCGGGCAAACAGCCGCCCCGCAGGGATAGCCCCGTCCAAAAGGGAGTATTGCGTATGTAAATGAAGGTGCGTAAATCCTTTACCAGCCATGACTTCTCCGTAATAATGTGAATTCCATCACCAAACCCACATCTTACAGAAATCGCGAATGACAGTCAAGAACCAACCCCTTGGATTCGCTCCATCGCCCCGTTTAACCCCCGCAACCCGCTTGCGGCGGTCTCGCCCCAGAAACCAAACCGCTCCACTCCATGAATCAATCATCATTAATCATTAACAAATTCATACGCTCCCATATCGACAATCTCGCTGCCGTTGCCGTCGCCGTCGATGATGCGCGGGTTGCCGTCTTTATCCGTTGCCGGCAAGCCACCGGCCGGTGTATTCGTCCCGGCGTCAATACACGGCGAACCACTCAACAACCGCAAATCCCAGTCCGCCGGATCAGCCGAAGACGTATCCGCAAATAACGGATTACCGGTAATGTTTCCCGTTCCTCCATCAGCCCAATCCTGGATACAGCTATAGATCGGAATTGAACTGCGATATAACTGATCACTCTGATCATTTGCTGAATTACCCCAGATGATGCAGTTGGAAATCTTACCATTGCAATAATAAAATCCACCGCCATAAGTACTATTAGCCGTATTGCCCATAATGGTACAGTTATTAATATTCGCAACGACAGAAGACAATCCGCCACCATAAAAACTAGCCGTATTGCCCGAGATAATGCAGTTTGTGATGGAACCTGAATATCCATACAGCCCACCTCCTATACCGCCACTGTTGTCCACAATCATACAATTGGCAATCGAACCACTACAGCTAAATAACCCACCTCCCCCACTATAATTGGCCTCATTGCCCGAGATCAAACAGTTGCTAATTGCCCCACGGCAATCATAAAATCCACCGCCACGCCTCGACGAATTATTCCGTATTATACAGTTGTCAATCGAACCATGACAGGAAGACAGTCCACCACCGTTTTCAGTAGCCTCATTTCCTTCAATCACACATTGCCTAATTGCTGCTGTTGTTCCGTTGCCGTTTAAACCACCGCCGAATCGACTAGAACCATTAGCAATCGTTAATCCGCGTATTAAACAATTAGAATTTTCGCTGCCGGAAAACGTCAATACACTGCCACTCCCCCCGCCGTCAATAATCGTTGAAACTACGACATTGGGGTCACCAGGATTCACTGAACTTAAGATGACATTTTTTCCCCTAAAGTTAATATTTTCATAATAGACCCCGGAGGCCACAACGATACAACTGCCGGAAGCATCATTCGCACCATAGATAGCCGATTGGATTGTTGGATATTGCCCCGGCACACTACAGGTCTCTAAAACATTAAAAGAAATTGCTATTACCTGAGGACTGTTCAGAGCAGCGGGGGCGTTTACCTCAAATGAATAGCTGTATTGACCGACAGCCAATCCGGCTGAATCACATGATAGCAGTACAGTACCAACTTGACCGCCCCCCACACTGCCATTGACCGGTGCGATGGTCAGCCAATCCGGCTTATCCGTCGTATCAATCGACCAGCTTAACATATCCCTGCCCATGTTCATAACGCTTAACACTTCAGGATTCGATAGTTGGACTGCTTGGCAGTCTCTAAAGGTGAATAGCCTTTGTGACACCCGAAGCGCCGGCCCCTGCTGCCACATCCATTGGGCTGCAAAACCGGCGAAATCGACGATATCCACACGACCGTCACGGTTCAGATCGCTATCCAGCAGATAATCAGCATACAGCCAGTCATCACTAAGTAGTTCAAAATCAATCCCGTCAACTGCGTCATTATGGTCCAGGTCGGCCGCATTGCCGACCGGATTGGCCG
>JANQGW010000177.1 GCA_028282905.1 Sedimentisphaerales bacterium
GGTCAGCCCCATATCAAGCAATGACCGCCAGCGATCATCCTGAATATGGCTTGCGAGATCATCGCTGGAAATCGCCTTTTCCATATTCCAGTCTAATATTGTGTATGGAGTCCGTGCCGGCGTGCGGCCTTCAAGCACCTCAATTAAATCCTGCCGTTTACTCACTTATATTATCCTTATTCTGAATGATAAATGCCATATTTCCGAAACGCACGGCACATCGCAGCCGTCTTTGCGGGGTCGTGCTCTACTGCTTCGGGTGTGGTATAAGCCATACTAACCAATCCGCCGTTATGGCCACCTAAAGTCGCAATCATCTTATGTACATAGTTTTCAATATCTTCGATGCGGCCTTTTATCATGGTATTCTGAATATCAACCGGTGACCAGAAGGCAATTTTGCCCCCCACTTTCTCACTGAGATTTTCCAGCCCCATGTTCTCCTGCTGATCCATCTGTACTACGTTCAAGCCAGCCTCGATGAATTTGGGAAGAAGATCGATGATATACCCACAACTGTGCATCCAGACATCCATGCCAAGCTTATGCGCCAGTCCCCAGTTCTTCCTATAATGAGGCAGGAAGAATTCTTCAATCAGTTCCTCGCTGATCATCAGGCGATCCTGCAAACCCCAATCATCATACCCCATCACGCCGTCACAGCCTATCTCGGCAAGCAGGCGGATGGACTGACGTTGATTTTCCGCAAATCGAGCAATGAGTGCCTTGAGGTGATCCGGATTCTCATAATAGTCCATAAACATATTATGCAGTCCACGGATATTATGCGTCCCCTCATTTAGTGAAGAAAAACCCATGACACCCAGTGCATATTTCGGGTTATCTGAAACATTGTTGTCTGCAATCATCTTTTTACGTATCTGATAATACTTGGGATTATTCAGGTCGGGAAATACATATTCGCCTTGCTTTGTAATATCTTCGACGGCATATTTTTTCGCCAGACCCATATTGTCTTTCTGGCCAAGTCCTCTCTCCCATGTAACTCCCCAGCAATCGATCCTCTGTTCAATACTCCCGATAGCTGTCCAGGCTTGTTTGTCCGGAAGCAGCTTTTCACCGGCTTCAGCACCGGTCCAGGGGGCAACCCACAACACGTCGTTATCCTCACCGTCAGGCAGATAATGCGGCACACGGTCGGGTTTTTCAAAATGAATCGCTTTTTTAACTCGTTCTCTATGTGTTATCATTCATCTATCTCCTTGTACTCTTTCCAGGCATCTCGAAACCAGCGAATCGTTTCATAGGGTGTATCAATCGGTGTATTGCAGCTGGCTGAAAAAATAAATCGATGACGGTAAGGTCGCATCTGAATGAACAGATGTTTAACATAATCGAAAACATCTTTTCGTGAAGTTAATCCTTTGGTTTCGGCGGCACTTATGCCGCCGGTTAGAATAAATCGGTCGCCGGTCATTTCCATTGCCTCAGTAAGGCTCACATCACCCAGAGGCGGATATGCGATGCCTTCCAGACCATCAACGCCCAGCGAAGCAATGTATTTCAAATTATCCTTCTGTTTGCCGCAAGCGTGAATAAAGAACGCACTTCCGTGGTCGTGACATATGCGCGAAGCTTTCTCATAGAAAGATGCGCTATAGTTTTCGACATACATCGGCGGATGGAAAAACGTATCCAGGTTATCCATCGCCATCATCACCTTGACACCTGATTTGGCCATTTGCTCGACGAGGTCAAGCTGGGCTTTCTCATGTGCCTTAATCAATTCATCGACCAAATCAGGATTGTCCATGATCATATATGTCGTATCTACCGGACCAAGCATAAGGTGAAGCATCTTTAGCGGACTGTAAAGCTCGCCCGCAATTACGACACCGTCAGGGCCGACTCGATCCTGATGTTCACGGAAGACTTCCGGCAAAAACTCCCAACGGCGGCCATGAACAAAATCGGCCAGAATTTTCAACTGTTCACTGTAATTGTCCACCAGAAATTTATCCTGCACAACGGTTGACTCTTTGAAAGCATACTTCAATCTTTCTGTAAGCTCTCCGGAAGCGTTGCGATATACCTTAGTTGTAATAGTATCATCGCCCTGGGTTTCAACGGATACCTGTGCTTCAAAACCATCAACCGTCTCTTTGCAAAGTCCGCCAAACCAGTATCCGCCCTGGCGGCAGTAGATATTTCTGCTGAAAACATCCAGCCCGAGATGCTCGATCATTTCAAGCTGCGAACTGCAATGAGCTATCTCGGCGGGCAACGTATTATGGTTTTTATGGTGCGCAAACCACTGCCAGTAATTGGGCGCGTAAACAAAATGACCCGAATCCTGACGATTTAATATCATGTTCACGGGGCTGGTTACCATTCAGTTAATCCTTGTGAATCTTAATATTCTTTTTATGAACAGACGGTTCAACATTGAAAACTTCTAGCCTGCCATTCTTGTAAACCCCTTCGATAACGGTCTTGAATGGAGCGTGAAGTTTAAATTCCACATCCCATTTTTCCGGCCAGGCAGGAAGTAAATGTATCTGTCCGCCATCATACTGCAGCAGCATTCTTTGCAGCGCTGTCATTGCAACAGATCCATGATCCTGATCCGGCGTCCAATCATAGTTTGGGCCCCACATCGCATCAAATCGATACTTCGAGTCCTTATGAGTAAAATTATATGCAACCAATTTGGAAGCCTCATCAGCCAACCCCAGAAATGCGGCCTGGATCGCATTCTGCTGCCAGCCTCCGCTGTTTTTGTGTGTACGACGCGCAAATGTATTACGAGCAATTTGAATGTCATCCTTGCCAACTCCGTATGTTCTGTATGGGAAAACCGCATACATTTCCGGATTTTCAACATTTTGTTTCTCACTATACTGATGTGCAGGAGCTAAAACCCTTTTGCCATCAATTTCCCGCATTGGCACGGGGGGCAATTCTGAAATTAACCGTTTCCATTGACTGGTTTGTTTGGCCAAAACCATGGAATCAGGCAGTGCAAGGAGGCCATTGCACACCTTTGCAATCCCAACGATTTCCACAAGCGGGTTAACGGCCTTTCGATAGGTTTCCAGCGCCATGGCCGGTTCAAAATGAATCTTACCGCTTGTGTTGCGTCCCCAGTGTTGATCATAGAACGTGATAATCTCCTGAGCAAGAGGCAGCAGTGTCTCTTTGGCGAACTCTATATCCTGAGTATGGCTATAGTAATCCAGCATCATCAGAGAAAGTTCCAGGCCGCTTTGCCAGTAATACCGGATAAACCGATTTTCCGTTAAACCATCCGACATGTCTTCACGGTCGCGGCCATAATTCCCATCGACATAGGTACCCCAGAAATACATTGTCTCGCCAAGGAATGCCCCTTCATGATTGTAATACTTCTTGGCAGCAGCTCTGCGAACAGGCAGCATGTCGGTATACATCTTAAACATCGGGCCCATCAGGTCATAATCACCACTGCTCAGCATGGACCAATACGGCAACCGGGTATTCTGCCACCAATACGGACCTCCCCACTGTCGGTAATCCGCGTCAAATCCCTTGAATCGATCCTTGTACAACATTGTATCAACATTAAAGATCGATCCGTTAAATTTTATCGGCGAGTTCCCTCTGCCGCCGCATGCGTTGATCCATCGCTGGAGAATATAGCCTCGTGTAATTTTTTCGGTGACGGATTTATCTTTCGAATCCGATGTCGAAACGTGGATGTAACTGCATCTCCAAAATTCTCCCCACCAATCCAAATGTCTATTCAACCTATCCTTATATGATAGCGATCCTATTCGTGAAGCATTATTTACAACCTGTGAAATCCATTCTTTCGGTGTGTCGGTTTGTGCTGTCAGCGGATAGATCGATATCCGACAGTCACGTTGCGGTTTTTTCGTCTGCAGTGTGGTTTCAGTCTCGCGGACCAAACCATCACCTTCGACCAATGCACCGAAAGTCCTGTTCAATAACGGGTCTTTTTGTTTTGCGGCCATATCACCCAGCGATTGAAGCTCCATGTTCGCTTTCCAGATCGACCGTTGATTCCTGTGATACCAGACAATTCTATCTTGTTGATTGGACACAATGGTATCCGGCTCAACGTAGATCGGCACAGCCCCTTTACCATGAAGTCCATAGGCCGAATGTGTCTCTGCTCCCTTTAACTGGCGGCTTTTTGTTCGCCATGGCTCAAATGCCACTTTTGCCTCGACAGGCTTTTTACTTTTTATATCAACATTGACCACAGGATTATTGGCATCGACCCAAATCATCAGTTTCGCTTTGCTGTCCGATTGGCCGGCCTCGATAACAATCACCCCTTCTTTGACTTTCAGTTCCTGAGAAAATGGGGTACCGCCAGTAAAAGGATTCGGCGACAAGGCAACCCTGACTTTACCAAGCTTTAACAACCGGCAGTTTTCGCTCCATGCATCCGTCTTCGATAAATAGAAAACCAGATCACCGTTTTTCTCGGTCCACACATTTAACCCGATATCACCGTTACCGATCGGCATAGAATCCAGTGAAGAACTCCCTAACGTATTCCAGGTAACTGTATATGGATCAAAAGCACTTTGCTTTGACTGTTCCTCATTTACTTTTTTCGCTTCTGTTTTCGATATTTTCTTAATTTTAATAGAATTGATCCGCGTCAGCCCGGCGCCATGAGGATTGTTACTGGACGTCAGAGTCAATTTACCATCCTTAACTTCAACAGCCTTCAGGGTTTTGCGAAAAACATTGGCATTCAGTTTTTCATTTTCAACAAAAGTAACACCTTCGACAAACAGATCGGTATCACTGCTGTGAAATTCTGAATCACCAAGAGTCACTTCCACCTGATAAAATCCATTCTCGACGGCAACTTCCCAATGTACCCCGGCATTAAAATGCACCAGGCTGTCAAGTATGGCATCAGAGTTTTTCCCCCGTACTCTTGCCGCAGACGTATTGTCTCGTGACCAGCCATAGGCATAGCCTTGTGAAGAAACCGCAAAAGCCTGTCCCGAATCTTTCAGCCAGTCCTTGGGTGTTTTCATGGCTGCTGTCTGGAAATTAATTTTTATTTCATCGGGCATCTTCGCCTTTGAAAGGTCAACCTTTTCGGCAAAACCAATTCGATTCGGCAATGTTCTGCGCCAGGGATCGACATACATTCCCATTTTTGAAAATGGAACCGGTTCAAAACCCGCAATTTTCCCGTACACTTCCGAATCATCTTTCAGCGTAAAATCCCCAGCAGTCATGTCTACGAATCCCGGATCGCCCGAAACAGATAAATTGTGTTGCTGTGGAGCCCATTGACTTCTGGCATTTGTCATTTTGCCGCAGTTAACCATGAGATTCCGTTCGATTTTATTATAAGGAACTCCCGGGTTATCCTGCCAGTACTTTGCCAGCTGCGGGTATCTAATGCTGTACGGAGGTTTGGTAATATCAATCTGATCAAGTGTCCTGCTCTCAAAAAGTCCGCCTTTTTTAAGATTGCCTTTGGCCCAACTCTGTCCACGATTGCCCATCTGAATACAGAGGCCGCTGTTGATAAATATATTGTTACTTGTAACGTTGTACTTCCCACCGCCGATGAGAAATGCGGCACTTTTTCCGGAATTGTAGAAAATATTTCCAACGGCTCGCGTGCCGCAGGCCATATCGTCATAGTAAATACACCACGTGCGATGCGTCTGGGGAGTTCTTCCGATATGATGAAAGAAATTATAACGGATGATATTGCCAAATTCAGAGGGATCACGGCCCATATACCACGCCCCCATATCATCACCGTCAAGCATGGCGTTATAGACTTCATTATATTCAAAAATATGGTCGTTACCATGAACATAAAATGCTAATGCAGGCGCAGAATGAACGTAACAATGTTCAACACGGTTGCCTACTCCATCGACGTTGACACCGCCCTTGTAGCTTCGATCTAACCGATTAAAATTATAAATTTCGCAATTTCGAACATAGTTCCCGGACGCTTCAAGCGTTTCCCGGTTGCCGCCGCCAAGGTGAATCGCCCCGGCACCAATATTATAAATGTCGCAACTGATGATGCCATGATCTTTGCCACCCTTGCGGTCAAAAACGGTGTTGGAATAGATATGTTCGTGCCAACTTCCCAGGTGTCTGCTTGCCGGCGGCGCCGTGGTTTCATGGGCATAATGCTCGGCGTCTTCAGTCCCCTGCCCAACACAAACAGCCACCATGCCCATATTTCTTAGCGTACACCCCATGATTCGACAACTTTGCCCGCGTTCAATATACACGCCCATACCGCGCGTGCATTCAAACGTCATGTCCATGAAATGGACATGGCTCGCACCCTCCAGGGCCAACATCGGTTCTTCTAACATCGATACTCGCATGTTTGACGTTTGGAGGTCAAATGATTCAGGGGGATAAAAATATAGGATGCCGCTTTTTGCGTCACAGTAATACTCACCCGGCTGATCGATTTCTTCAAGCAGATTCAAGGCAAACCATCGTGTCCATGCTCTGCCGCTTCTATATCCATACATATGCGGCTGAACAGTTTCGATAATTTTCTTTTCAAAATCAAATCGTTTGACATTCACGGTATCATCTGCATACCCGTTATTGAAAAAACCACTGATCCAGACGTCCCCAGCTTGTTTCCAATATTGCGGCCTGTCCGTATCATAATGGAATTTACCGCCTCTGTTGGAAAAGTCTCCGTTACGCGGAATGGATCCCTTATCGAGTACCTTTCCAATTGGAATTCGAGGCTCACCCGGATTCGGCCACTGTGCCAATCGCATATCGGCATTATCGACAAACAACTCCAAATGCGCTGGGATGTAAGGACGACGGAAACCACGTGGTCGAAGTCTGCCATAATCATTAACAGCAACCATCTTTAAGTCAACCTGCATGATCTTTGACCGAACAGATGCTTCCACGATACGATCAAGTACTCTTTTATCTGTAACGGGTTTTACGGCTGAACCGGGAATCTGCCTGCCTCCAAGGATTGTTACTTCTTCTCCCGGATAGGCCCGCCAGATGACGGGGGCTTCCTTTTGGCCCGAATCCCGTCCATCCAATTCAAATGTTTTGTCGCGTTCATAAACTCCTTCGCGAAGATAAACCAGGATTGCCTTCTTCTGCCCCCTTTGTGTCCATTTATGTTGTCGAACAGTACGTTGAGCTTTTTCAAGGGTTTTGAAGGGTTTGTCTTTTGAGCCTGCATTCGTATCGCTCCCGTTCGAAGACACATAATACACCGGCGATTGCACGTCACCCGTTTGCAGCACATCTGTAATATATTTAACGATCTGTCGGGCCATCAATTCATACGCCTGCCCGTTCCAGTGATACTTATCGCCTCTCGCCAGTTTCAGTTTATCCTTCATTAAACCGTACAAATCATTGACAGGAATACCGTACCGACTCATCACTTCAACAGCAATTTCGTTTCGGCCGACAATGGTTGGATTATGCTCGGGGTCAAGTTCCGTCGGCTTCCCCTTGACGGTAATCTGTGTTGTACTGCCCCAGATCAACTGAACGGTCTCCGAATGTGACCGAAGAATCTGCACATAAGCTTCCAGCAACGGGGCATACTGACCTTCTGGAATACGTCCGGGTGTCCAACCGTGCAGACCAATATTGAAATGGATCACATCATAAGGCCCCTGTTCCATCACCTTCTGCAGGTCATGATGCAATTCCGGGCTGTTCAGATGCAGCGGTGTTAACCAGACATCTACATTCGCTTTTCCTTTAAGCAAACGATACACATGCCCACGATACCCATTCATAATCGAATCGCCGATCAGCAGAACTCGAGGGAGGGACTTGTTATCGGCCTTTGCTCTATAAAATTTCCAAGGGCCGCCATCAGAGTGTAAACCAAGATCCTTGTCACTCGAATAAGCACTCGCAAGAAGCAGCAGGACAATTCCAACAACAAACCATTGACTGTATTTCATAACTTATGATCCCTTATTCTCGTTATTCTATTTCAATCCATTTCTACCGCTAATACAGTGTTTTCATCTCTCTGGGAAGATCCTTTTTCGAACTCGAAACCGCCGGCCCAGCCACTTCTCTAAATCCTGGAATACCCACATCAGGATCACCCGGCCAGCCGCCGAGTTGGTCTGCACCGGTTTTAATTTCCCGGTAGAGCCAATCAAAGTCTTCTCTTGTCTCTTTATTTACCCACCAATCGCCGATCTTATTCTTATACCTGGAGACCCATTCCGGCCGGAATTTGACACGGACATTGCCGCTGATAACATTGCCCTTTTCCTGTGCTCTCGCTCCAACGAGATTCAAGATCTTGCCGTGAATCCACGCCACATTATCCTTAACGGTCACATATTCGGCCCGGTCGTCCAATGCAAAGATCGACGAACCCGGCATTGCTCCGTTTTTATAGACCAGATTCTTCTCCCAGACATTACCGTTGCCGCACCACCAAGCATAAATTGCCCCGCCTTCATTCAGTTTGCTGTGTGGCTCGACAATCACATTATAACTTACATTATTATTGCCGGAGTGCAGGAAAGGCTTCATTTCTACATTATTGGGCTTCCATCCGGTCCGAAGTTTTTCCATCATTTCTGAAGAAACATCTTCCCAGCGGGTTTTGAACATATCCGATTTATCAACCTGCCCTTCAAAGCTGCCTTCGGCTCGGTCTAAAGCAAATGCCCTGCCGTTATCAGCACCTACCATCGATATGCAACTGTAAGCAGAGTGTTTCAACAGGTTGTGCGTGATGACATTTGAGCCGCTCTGGTAGATTTGCACATTGGGGGAGTGCCAGTAATTGGCCAGGCCATGGTCATGAAGATAATTTCCGCGAATTGTATTGTGATGATTCACATCCAGCAAACCCGGGCCATGTCCCCATAAAAATACTCCGCCGCTGCCGGTATAACCGATCTCATTGCCTGAAATTTTGATATTTTGTGCATAATGACACAGGGTGATCCCGTAAGTCCCGGAATGCATGACTCTGTTACCTGCAAAAGTACAATCATGGGCGCCCTGTACAAACAAGGCAGCATCCGGGTTTTCCCATTGCCGCTTGAGCCACCAGCGGGGCCACTTATCTTCCGGCAATCGGTCCGTATGCATAAAGGTAATCCCGCGAAACTCGATATCATGAACCCATTTTTCCTGCTCCGGCTGTCCTTGAAATCTGGCCAACTGGTAAAGGTGAGGAACCAAAACCTCTGAATTTTTCATATCATTCAGGATCGGCCAATAATAGATTCTCCCCTTTTGTGAATCGACCGCCCATTCGCCGGGCATGTCGATAAACTTCAAAGCATTCTCTAAACGGAAATGTCTTTCATTTGTGCGGCGGCCATAATTTAGATTCATCTGGTTGCTGTTC
This sequence comes from Sedimentisphaerales bacterium, assembly GCA_028282905.1. Taxonomy (GTDB): domain Bacteria; phylum Planctomycetota; class Phycisphaerae; order Sedimentisphaerales; family Anaerohalosphaeraceae; genus 4572-13. Next base: position 9,359 of record JANQGW010000177.1, read on the forward strand.
CACCGCGCCGTTCCGTTGCCGGCATGAATGTCCTTCATAACACCATTGCCAATCACACCATATTGCATAAGAATCGCGAACATTTCAACATCGCCATTGGAGGGCAGATGGTTCAGAAGTTCCTTATCCTTGAACGTTACAAGTGTTCCACGTTTCTCAGGTTTTTCGGCTGTAAAATCTTTCCCCCAAGAACCCCATTTTCGCCAGTTGTCGTGGTTGATGCTGCGTGACCGAATAGCAGGCTGTCCATCAACATACATAAAATGGAATTTCAATCCCTTTTCAATATCAGCATACCAGAGCTTATCCTTTGCCTTCGGATCAATACCGGCAGTGGACTCGGTCATCTTTTTCCATCCTTTAACAGGTCGACTGCCGAAAATGATCGGCGTTTCGCCAGGATAGGCGGCATAGGTAATCCTGCAATCAGTGCTGCCGGAGTCATCAGGAGTCAATACAAAAGTGTCATTCAAAAAATAACGTCCGCCCCGAATCCAGATATTCACCGGTTCTTTTAGCGGCCGTGGCAATTTTCTCACCGTATCCCGCGCAGCTTCCAGTGTTGCAAAAGGTTCAGCTTTCGCGCCGGGATTAGCATCGCTGCCGTCAGGAGACACATAATATTCAACCGACGCAGTCGCATCCAGAACCAATAACACCGCTAAAATTAACAAAACAAGTTGATTCGTTGCTTTCTTGAAATCTTTTACCATAAGATAAATCCATTCTTTTCTTAAAAAATCTGCCCTATACTTCAAATTCTAAATGATGCTGAATCCCTTTATACATTTCATCTGTATTGACAGTAATAATCTTATTTAAATCCATATCATCGACACATTTGACCGCAAGTGGATAAATCGGAAATGCTCTTCCTTTACGCAAAAATACCGGAATCCGGTCGAGAGGAGAATTGGCTTCTCGAAGCCACTGCTCGCCATCATAGGTTGCGCCGGTCCAGAAATCCAGCCAGTTGCCCTCCGGCAGATACACATCCCGACTACTGTTCTCATTCATTACAGGCGCCACCAGAAAATCATCTCCAAAATAGTATTGGTCGTCGATATGTCGACAGGTAATATCTTCCGGGTGATGAAAAGTCAGTGCGCGAAGAATCGGATACCCGCTGGAAACGGCTTTTCGTCCCTGTTCAATGATATATGGTACCAGTGAATAGCGTAATTTCCACCATTTTCGTACGATTGATGATACCTTCGGATACTCCCAGGGTTCACGCGGATACGTACCGTGATATCGCATATGCGAACTGAAAACACCGAACTGTGTCCAGCGAACGTACAGTTCATCCGATGGTTTTGAATTCATAAAGTCCGGCAGACCGTGGAAACCCGGGATATCGTGACTCCAGAAGGCAAAGCTGGATAAGCCCAAATGCAAACCACCTCGTAAGGTTGCCGCCATACCATCCCAACTGCCTGCTGAGTCACCTGCCCAGTGGACAGGATAGCGTTGACAGCCAGCCCAACCGGCGCGAGCCCAAACAAGCGCTTCCTTCGTGATCTCATCGGTGATCTCAAAGGCCGCTTTCTGATACAATAACGCATACAGGTTATGTGCCTTCTCAGCCGGCAAAGCCTGAAACTTCACCGCCATATCGATTCGTTCACCAAAGTCTGTCTTAATGGCCGAGGCACCCATCCGCAGTAAATTCGCCAGCAGCCCTTGGTACCACTTGACCGCTTCCGGATTGGTGAAGTCGATATGCCCGGCAGTGGTCTTGGCAAAGAAATCGGAATCCGGAGCATTTGGGTCAGGCTGGATCTCGACAATATAGCCCTTTTCCACTCCTTCCTGAAAGAGTTTATTGTCTTTGGAAATGTTCGGATTCTGCCAAAGCGAGATGCGAAAGCCCTGCTTGCGCATTTCCCGCATGAAGTTTTCCGGTTCCGGGAACCGTTCTTTATTGAACTGCCAGTCACATCTGCCATCCTTATCGAACCATCCGGAGTCGAGGTGCAGAACATCACAAGGGTAATCTTCCTGACGCAAACGCTCGCCAATTTCTTTGACTTCCGCCGCGGAAAAATATGACATACGGCTCATCCATATCCCGTAGCTCCAGGCAGGCGGTTCCTTTGGAAAGCCGGTCAGACAGCGATAATGGTATAAAATCCTTTCGGGCGTATCGTCTGCGATAAAGAATAAATCAAAGGCCGGCTCTTCAACCAAACCTTGTACTGCCCGGGTGGAAATATCAGCCAGAGACAACCTCCCATGCGAAGAGGTATGAACAAACAGTCCGTACTCCCGACTGGAGAGATAGAACGGAATATTTTTATACGCCCGGCGACTGTTAACACCCAAGCCATCCATATTTTCCAGCATTATGGTACGCCCGGCCAGATCGTGCTTGGCAAAACGTTCACCCGTCCCGCTAAAGCACTCACCCGCTTCAGCGTGGAGCGAAAACACGGCCGCACTGTCTCGATCCTCCCGTTCAACAAAAGCGATCGGCAGGGATTCCCGCTTTTCCGGAAAGAACTGATCATACGCCATAAACGGTACGGCCCTTTTCCCGTCCGGGTAAATGGTCACATTAAACGCATCCTCCGGAGCTTTAATAATATCACTCCAATGATCGACAGGCGGCTTTTGTGTGCTGATCGCCAGCCGTTTTCTGCCTTTATCATCAACAATCAGCCAACCGCCGGGGATTTCTTCAACATCCAATGGCGCCTGCTGCAGTGAAGGATGCAGGGCCAGCATCTCACTGGTCCCATCCAGCTGACGATCATCATAAGCGATCGAACAGCGAATAATATTGTCGCCATATGCCTGAACCAGCATAGTATAAGTCCGTGCAGAAAGACTCAAATCCCTTTCAAAAGCAGGCTGCTGTTTCTGGCCATAAAAGGGAATCTCGATCTCGACACATCCCTGCCGCGCGGTTACCCCTTTAACCGCCCCGGCAACCCAGATTCTTTGCTGCTGGCTGGTTGCCTGATCGTAGTCTAACATGTCATATAAAAAATCATTTGTATATTTCATGAAAAATACAATCCTTATTGACACCCAACCTTCTTATAATAAAGAAGATAGATATTTTTTTCCATATTTTAGTAAATACATTTTCAATTTAATGTCTATTCAGTTGGATTGTCCAGAACAATCCGCATGGCATGTCCACCATTGCCAGCCATATCCGCAGGAATCACACTATCGGAAGTCACTGTTAACTGGTCATAACTAACCTGCTTAATAGTAGTCGCGGCAGGGTCAGTATCCTTATAGACATAGGCAATGTACGTTTCACCAGGTGTTAGGAAGCTCAGCGGGATATCCAACTGACGACGCTCAACCGCGTTCATCGTGCCCACAAACCAGTCCTGTCCTGTTCGACGTGCCACAGTGATATATTCACCAATTTCGCCCTGAATGACTTTCGTCTCATCCCAGACGGTCTTCATGTGCTTAAAGTAATCCAAATACGGTTCGGTCCCTGAAAATTGGTCTGCGCTGTCGTACCAGAACATAAACTGCAGCGGGCTGTAATAGACAACCGAAGCAGCCATCTGGTGCGGCCAGGAACATTTCAACTGTCCGCTGTCAACACCTGAATGCCAGCAGATAGTATAATCACCTGCTCCGCATACAAAACGCGTGAATGGATTAATCAGATTTAACGCCGCTGTGGGGCCGGTTTCATTGCCGCGAATTCCCTCAGCCGTCATGAAATTAGGATACGTTCGTTCATAGCCGGTCGGACGATATTCATCATGCACATCCACGACAAAGCCATAATCTGCGGCCTTGCGAACCGCGTCATGCAGCCAGTCCGTCCAGTATTGCGAACCAACATTCACAAAGCCATACTTGATCCCATCGATGCCCCACGTCTGATACGTATCAAGGATGTCATCTAACTGCGTCTCCAGGTGAATATGGTTGACATAGACCATGACTTTTACACCATGAGCATGCGCATAGCTGATAATCTCATGAAGATCAAAATTGGAAGGATCCTCTGATCTTACGGGAGTCACCGTTAACGGATCGGAAGAACTGCTGCCTTCGTGGCCATACCAACCCGCGTCAATATGTACATAGTCAATGCCGGCTGCCGCAGCAAAATCAACAATCGCTTTGCTGGCGGGAGTCGTCATTTTCATATCTCGCATCACCTTGCCGGGAGCAATCCAGGAGGTATCTGCAATCTCACAGGGCTTATTCAGATTCAATACCAGGTAATTCTGTTCCATTAACTTACCCGGTTCTTCTGCAATCATCAGGACGCGCCAGGGAAACTCATACGGCGTATTCACGGTCGCGCTGCTGCCGAGTTGGCTGACCAGCGTATTGGGCAGGCTGGTATGTTCTTTGAGTCTCATGCGTGCATAATCAACCAGCCCCGCCTCCTGAACGGAGAGATATAAATCCTCCCGCACCTTCATCGTCAGGGGACGTTCACAGTTGGAGCCAATCTGTGACAGGCGTTTTTTGGAATAGACCCCCTGCGCCGAGTAGACCGCCCAGGCCCAATGGTCATCTGTAAAGCTAAATTGCGTATTTTCCTGATTGATGGTAATCTGACTTAAAGCCTCCTGCTCGGGGAAAGCTGCTTGAAATGCCGCACCTTCATCATAGGCCCGGAAAGTCAACTGTATTCTGCGTGGAGGATTCTGGTCATCTTCAACGGTCACCAGTAATTGATTGTAATGGTTACGAATATTGGAACGTTCACCATAAACCGGCGTCCAACTGCTGTCATGGGTTGTTTGCCGGAAATCAACCAGTTTAAAACCGCTTACCAACGGCACTGCATCCTGCAGGGTATAGCTCAACTGTGATTTGTCCATAACGATTTCGCCTTTATAGGCAACACTCCAGTAAAGCGCATTCTGAACACCCTCGTTATTCATTATATGGAATTGTACTGCGACCTTGCCATTCGGGGACGTGACTCTCAGCAGTTCATAGGGGTCTGAGCAATTAGCATTCTGCGGATCGATGCAATCCAGCCATTGCTGCCCTAACAATAACATATCATAAATATTGACCTGACTGTCCGGATTTGAATCGGCTCCATATATGTCCGCAATCGACGGTACTCCCAGCCACTCCAGAGCGATCACCTGTAAATCATAAATATCAACATAACAATCCGGAGCACCAAAAGGTCCGCTGATATCAGCTTGCAGGTTCAACCCGACCGCCTGCAATGTATTGCAATCCGGCGGACAAGCCACATGGAATGTAACGGTATCAGTACTTGTCTTACCGCCTTCGGTGCCCGTATCCGGAGAGAGTCCGTCCTTATCATCCCATACCTGAAGCTTTAAATCAAAATCACCGCATTGTGTAAAAACGATATTCGGTTCTCTGCGATTCGCATCCGGAGTAAAAATCACATTGTCACTCTGTGCCGGATCAACCACGGACCACTGATAGGATAATCCAACCGAAGTTCCCTGCAGCGGATCAACAGGATCACATCCTTCCAAATACGGCTTTCCATCGTCCGTTACGATAGGATCAAGCAGTACAGGTGTATTCATCTCGACAAAAACATCGTCATCTAATTGAATCAACGGGGCCTGATTATCACAACTGAGCAACCGATACCCCAAACCGATATAAAGATTTCTCGAAGCATCGCCAATCCGCCTGGTATCGTTCGCAATATCGATTGCCAGACTTCCAGTATTCGTAATGATTCCCAAGGATGCCACGACCATACTCCAGCCGGAAACAACATCGATTCCGGTCCCCTCACCTTCGGTCAGGCCAAGCGTATTACCTTCGGAACCATATGTGTTGTAAGCTGAAGTATTCGTGGGGTCATGCAGTCTCGCCTTCACCATCCCGCCATGATGAGTTGACAGGTCTTCCGGATCGGCGGAACAATAGACAACAAAAACTTCATAGCTGCCCAAGGGTACATCGATCTGTGTTGTAATCGTCGGGGCATTATTACCATGCCCATTATTACGGTCTGCATGCCAGAGGCCGTCTACCAGTAATCCGTCGGCCGTCCAGCCACTGCGCCCACCCCACATGTCATTGGATATCCATGCAACATCTCCATCAAAAGCAATCTGACGATCTATCCCGTCGTAAGGCACTGTATTCAAATCCTGCGCCATGGGATCGGACGGGCCATTACCTGTCGCATCATAATTCTGCTGAGCTTCCACAACGGTAATCACTTTAGGATTTGTCAACGTCGTCACCACAAAGGTATTGGCACAGACTACTGAAGCACATATCAGCAAGATATATAAAACCAATTGCCATCGTAATTTTTTCATAATCCCCCACATGTCCATGTTGTTATCCTTTCATATAATACATCTGTGAGCCATTAATGGCACTCGGGCAATCCGCAATCGAGCCAGTGACTGGCCAGAAGAGCCAAATCCATGAAATCCACAACGCCGCTATTATCAAAATCAGCCCTTAAGTCTGCCTGTTCAATTCCTTTAAGATAGGCCACCTCATAAGCTGTCAGCGCCCGCGTATAAATACGAATGTCATCAAGACTGCCATTAAACATGCGGGTATTGCTGTTAACCGACAGTTTTCCAATTACAACATTCAGAGCATCAGGGATTACTGTTGTATCCGCTGCCTGGCTTTCATAGTACCCGTCCACGTAGAGTTTCGCTGCCTCCGCTGTTTTGACTGCGACGAAATGGTGCCATTGACCGTCGGCAATAGAACCGTCGGAATATATACTGGCGCCGCCGGTGTCTCCGTAAGGATAGCGATGCAGAAAACGCAAGCGGCCATCCGTTCCGACTTCAAGAATTATACCGTGACTTCCACTGCTGGTGGCGGCAAGAATATCCTGTTCGGAACCTGAATAAGTCGTTCGCAGCCATCCGGAAATGGAATATTCTCCGCCGGATGCAAAGGCAAACGGACTGTCTATTTTGATTGAATCGTTGCCATCGAATTCGTAGGCCTTTTTAACAACGCCCGTTACACCCTGAAGTCCGCCAGTCAGGCTGCCAATGTGACCATTTGCTGCAGCATCATCCACAACGGTCCCCTCAGTCTCATCCAGCCTCCAGTGTGCTTCAAGGTCCAAAGTCAGCAATTGGTCTGCACTGGTATTGCTGAATAAAGCATCCACCTCACCCGGCGTTAATGCTCTGTCATACAGTCTGATGTCATCAATACCACCACGCAGCATACGGCTGTTGTTGCCTACCATCAACTTGCCAATCGCAATATCCAGAGCCTCTGTTTTCGGAATCACAGTCGTATCTGAAGACTCTACTCTAAATTGGCCGTCCACATAAAGTTTGATGGCATCCGTGGTCTTCACCGCAGCAAATTGATGCCAGTCGCCATCGTTAATTGAAACGCCGGAGAAGACTTCGGTCCCTCCCGTCGAACCGTATGGATAGCGATGCAGATAGCGCAGCTGCCCATTCGTCCGAATTTCCAGTAAGATTCCATGACCACTACTGGTGGCGGCTACAATATCCTGTTCAGCACTGGAGTATGTCGTTCGAATCCATCCGGTAATCGAATAGGTACCATCCGGCCCCATAAAAGAGAATGGATTAACCGTTTCTATCGAATCGTTGCCGTCGAATTCATACGCGGTGCCGAGAACAGCCACAACGCCTTGCAAACCACCGCTCAGGATTCCATTATGTCCATTTTCTGTCGCGTCATAAACAACCGTACCATCAGTTTCATCCAGCATCCAGTGAGCCATAAGCCCGTTTTCAAGAGAACTCAAATCGACAGGTGTTTCAAAGGACCACACTTTACCGGGAATTACAACGTTGTTCGTCGTAATCTCATCCACACGCCAGTAATACCGGGTACTGGGCAGCAGACCGCCGGGATTGAAACTAGTTGCGGTTAAGCGCCCCATGTACTCCGGCGAATCAGCCGTGGCATTCGCTACCGCAACCGGATCGGTACCCAGATAAACATCATGCTGATAGGATGGATTGCCCGCCCCCCAGCTCAACACGCTATTAAGTTCAACATTGATTTCATTATTTACCGGTTCGGGCGTATGCGCCGGAACAAGTCCCATATCATATAACCCCTGAACTTCCGTTTGTGTCAGCGCCTTGGTATAAATACGGAAATCATCCACACGCATCTGCCCCTTTGAATCCTGACCGATCCTCAACGGCCGGCGGCCGTCAAAAATGAAGCTTTCCGGACGCAGTGCTGTGGTATTGACCAAACCCTCCACTCCATCTACAGACATCCTTATTTCATGTGTAGCTCGATCAAATACCAAAGCGACATGATGCCATCGTTCTTCACCAATGGTCGTTGTGTAATTCAGCGTATCTTTCCCCTGTGATCCGTCAAATTCCTGAACCTGTAGTTGAAGTTTGTTAGGATAAATCAGAAATCGAAAACCGGTGGGCGCTTCGGAAAAGGAGTACTTGGCAACCGACACGTAGTTTGTCGCTGACCAATTATCGACTCTGACCCAAAACGCCAGTGAATAGCTTTCGCCCATCGGATCATAGAAATTGCCTTGAGCATTGATATTCGCTTCAAAGGGAGCAGGTCGATCTCCGGTTGCCGGGGGAACCGGCAGGATCGGACGCGTTCCGACAATAATGCCGGAACCGGACTTAATGTGAACCCCCTGCCCTACCGGTCCGATAATCGAGTCAGTCGCAAAATCGCCGCCGTTTAAGCTGCCGGCTTCGCCGACGTCGCAGGAATCGGAGACCACACTGCCGCTGGTTTCTTCAAATTCATAATGCACTGTCAAGTCGTTGTTGACTACTTCGATAAACGCAATATCACGTGCCTTCAGTCCCAATGACGAATTATCCTGTACCGTGTAAACCACATGTGCCTTCCCCACATAGCCCGGATTCGGGGTATACCGTAATATGCCGCCACCCAAATTGTCAACTGTACCATCTGAAGCGACTGCGTCAATCACCGTCAGGTTGTCATCGTTGCCGTCCCAGTCATTGGCGATAACATTGATCTCGAGTGGAGTGTCTACCGGTGTATAGGCCAAATCCGCATGTGTATAAGGATGCAGAGGATAGGGATAAGGCCCTGTCGGGGGATCCAGTGCTCCCGAATTAATAATGGTATTGCGACGCGCAAGTACTCTGTCTATAGTCACTTCAAGGTTAGACCATCGATTGCCCCATTGATTATCATGAGAATAGGCAAGGTGCTTACCGCCCCAATTATGACCGGCTTCATGATATAATGCCCCGCGTGACACTCCCCAACTGCTGCCTGCCGTATTCACCCAGGCACTGCCGCCAACATTCAAAATATGCAGCAGATCATAATCAGCATGATTATTCAACGGTGCATTGTTCAGCCAGGTCGAACGTAACTCACCCAAACCAGGAGTGGTGGTGGTTCCGCCGCCATAATACTTATCCAGGCGTACACAAAACGCCGTAATCTGTATTTGCACCATGGCATCACGTGCCATGATGTATGCGTACGTCAAGAATTGGTGCTCCATCCGCATGACCTGTTCGGTCACCGTAAGACGTGAGTCAAAGGGGTGTTCGACCGCAACTTCGCAGATATACTGGCCGCCCCTAGGTGGGATATACCTATGCGGCGGCTCTACCGTAGGCCCTGTCAAACGTGAAATTCCACCGGTTCCAGCTCCAACCACCGGATAAGCCGAACCTCCGGGATTGCCGGACAGTTGACTGGTCACATCATAACTGCCACTCCAATAACGACCTCCTTTAAACGCTTCGGCGTTAAAACCATGCACCACCATGACCCCCGGCCTATAGGTGCTGGTTTCGGGATAGATCATTGCCATCACCAACGTATTCGATTCCTCATCCACTGTGCCATGAAACACGCGGCATTCCGGTGCAGCCACTTCCAGATAACCATTAGCAGTGTCCCAAGTATAATACTTCGTCTCTGTCGTTCGCAAATTAGTTGCACGTTCCAACCGCAACGTAACCGGTTTTCCTCCTTTGTCCACTGTCACAGTCAAAGTGTCCGGAAGAGTAGCTGAGGCGACAGAATGCGTTATTAAAATGAATAATAACAGTAACACCGACACATCTTGTATCATGAATTTTGACAAACTTACACCTGCAACTAATTTCTTGTTGTTCATTTGGAATCCCCCATGTCCATCTGGATATCTTATTCAGCTATCGATTCACCTCGAAACCCTTTGATGGATTAAAAACAATAAGTACACTTTTAAAAAAAGCCCTACAAGTGATTAAAAAACATAGAAGCAACTTATAGGGCACTCTGCTGAACTTCAGATTTTGTAATATGAGTGTCTAAACAGCCAAATCAAATCTGTAAATGACTCACTCGTCGGTTTCTATCGCAGGCCTCAATCTTTCTTCTCGTCCCAACTTCTTAAGTAACTGATTGTATGCAGCTATACTATTACCGCAACTAATCAATTCACGCTCTGCACAAGGGATCAGGTTGATCGCATTACATTGTTTACACCGCACACGCTTGCCTGCATAATTATCGGAAACACGATATGCACGATTACATTTTTCACAGTTAAACTGAATCATCAGGCATTTCTCAGAATACATTCAAAATATGACTTCCACATTATGTGTAATCAAGTAGCAACGACCACATTTAATAAGTCCCGTTCTCATAGATAATTTTCCAGGTTGTATCTTTTCTCATCGTATCTATTTTGCCGTCACCATTCGTATCTTCAAACAAATCCTCGTCCAGTTCGTAACCGCTGACACTCCCGTCGCCATACCATGTATTGATAACACGTTTTCCATGTGGCAGACTCTGAATTGTACTTTGATACCAATAATCTCCACACCACCAATCACTGAGGTAAGCCTTAAAGCCTAAATGGCTAAGCTTGGCGGCAGTGTAAAACCGACGATCAGCATTTTGCCCGGAATACAAATCCTCCTCAAAGGCCACACACCGAACTCCGTAATTCGTCCTCATATTAATCCAGTTGATACCCGAATCACGAGGCAGCAGGCCCTGTCCCAGCGAACTGCCCGGACCAACGTAATTCCAGTGATCGGTACTGCCATTGCTGTTCATGCCCTTTTCATAATTAGCCCCAGTCGTTGGATCTTTTGCCGTCGGGCAAAACATTATATCAGAGGCGTTATCCAAAATCCCAGACCTATATAGAAAGCCCAATCCTTCATATCCTGCATTGGGCTGACTGTTGCCATGCCTTGGCGTATGGGCGTACATCCAATGCAGCGGCATTTTATTGGTTGCCCACTTACTCCCCGCTCCCCATGGAAGCAGTGAATCGTCATTTTCAGCCGCATACGCAGCTACCGCGTTACCAACCCCGTGGATATTACTGGCACAAATAACCTGTCGAGCCTGGTCTTTCACCTTTCTCAACGCCGGCATAATAATGGCCATCAGCAACCCTATAATGGCAATGACCACCAGTAATTCTATTAATGTAAAACCTTTCCCTTTTTTCATTTCAACATCTCCAAATACACCCAAAAAATCCCGATCCAATCTCTTTTTCCATTAATCAGAAAAACTAAATCACAGCGGCGCCCGTGTTTCAGAGAACACGGGCTCCGCCATGAATGCTTTTTCTTAAATCCAAACGAATCAGGGAGCGATGACAATCCACTCACTGAAACTATTAGTGAGCAGCGGCAATCCCGCTTTCTAACCAAATTTGTTCAGCAAATGCTTTCAGGTCATCAATATCAATGTCGCAGTCATCGTCGAGGTCAAAGGTGGGCTCATCCACACAAAGATCGATATTCATGACATCCACATAAAGCTGACCAATTTCGAACTTGTCCATGGCGTAGTTATAGAGCCGTACATCATCGAGCAGAAACTCGCCCGGAGAACGCGGACCATCACCACCATAGATATCCGCACCGATACACAGTTTGCCATCGGCCACCATCAGGCCGATATCAGTCCCTAAATCATCAACGGAAGAAAACTCAACACCATTCAGATAGAGTGCCTTGAAGCTGTTTTCTTCATCATAGACAGCCGCCAGGTGATACCAATCGGCGCCATCCAGGAACACATCATCATTGCTTGAATTCAATCCCGGACTGCCGTAGGTATACCATCGCGAACCGCGGGTATAGCTGTTCCGCCGCAAAGCCCAACCGGGATTGGTTTCAGTTGTATCGGTCTTGCTGACAAGGCTGCCATAGTAATTGACGGTATCAACATAACCGTTTTTAATGTTCTTGATCCAGCAGGAGACTGTTAATGCATCCTGCTTGTAAGCATCAATATGCGGGATCTCAACATAGGAAACATCATTGTTCGTAATTGGGGTGTCATTATCGAAGTTATCCAGGTGCAGACAAGCCGTTCCAACGATAGCAACATTCGGATCATATCCAATGGTTCCAACGCCAGTCCCATGATTGGCATTCGCCGTGGAGTCATTGAGATTACCTTCAAAGTCCCAGTGTCCAACCAGCCGTTTGATCGCCAGGTATGCCGCAGGAGAGTCACTCTGATGTCCATTCGAATCGATGGTTACATGGCAGAAATAATCCCCTTCGTCGCCGGTGTCTGCGGCGATAACCGTTAAGGTGTCAGTACCAGTACCACTGTAATCCGCACCATCACTTAACATTACATCCGGTGCCTTATACCACTGGTAGCTCAGACCCGCAGCATCAGGCGGTTCATTCAGCGGATTCGTTGCCACAACCATATAGACCGCATCCGAACCGTCATCATCTTTACGGATATTGACCGGATAGTCCTCATCGAACTGCGGATAAGAAGCAACTGTCGAAAACATCCAGAGATCGCCGGCAATACTGTTGGCATCGTCCTGCAAACGCTCATCCACACGCCAGTAATAAACTTTATCGGTTTCCAGTTCCCACAGCCCCGTCGGATTCCACTCGGTAACACCGGGATCTGTCCGTACCACTTCCGTCAGAATCGGAGCATTGTTCGGTTCATTCTCTGCGGACATATACACGATATGCTTCGTAATGGCGGGGTTGATTTGAGTTGGATTACTCGGATCCACACCCGCATCCCACATAAGACTCGGATCCGTGTCAGGAAAAATCCTGACGGCATTATCAGCAGGAGTCGGATTCGTCGCACTTGTTACGACACTATAAGCAACGCCATGATAGACACTTCGCTCTGCACCGCTGGCATAGGCGGTCAATACTTTAATCTCACCACTGCCATCTGCTTCTGCGATCCCCAAATCCCCTTCAGCTAAATACCATCCAGGGTGAGATTCCAAGCCGGTATCTGTTGAATTGGAAACGCCATAGGTCGTAAGATCACTTCCATCGTCGAAACCGCCATCGAGAGCACGCGCACCATCCGATGTCAAACTCGTCAGAATCCATACACGGTATTGGACTCCCGGCGTTAGCCCGATAATTGTCGAACGAACCTCGTCACCATAAGTATTGTTTGAACTATACGATACATTGACTGAGCCCAGTAAAGGATCAACCGCTGAACAAAACGCGTTCGTTCGGTAAAACCACTTCGGCCCTGCCGGCGGATTAGTATTTTCAGCATCAAACCAGTCAGATGAGCCTGTCTCGGAGAGAACCGTATTCGACCCATCAGCCAGAATTAGATTTTCTCCGGTCACATCTGCCTGGAGGCTGCCGCAGGCCACGATAAAACTCATCACGAGTAATAAACTTTTTATCGCATTCATTTGTTTACTCCTTAATAAAAAGGTATTCACTGTTTAAACCATCTCAATCCTCAGATCACACACAAAAGCTCCAGAAGAACTACGGGGTGATTAGATTATCCAGCATCCATTCACTGGCCAGAACCGAGAACTCATACATATTGACAACACAGTCGTCATTCAGATCGTACTCCGGCTGTTCCACACAGACATCTTCACCGGTAATACTGCTAAACAAGCCGGCTGCATCCCACTTATCCATGCCGTAGTTGTATACTCGTACATCTGAAAGAGAACCCTTGAAGTGGCTACTGGGAGCCGTCGGGGTTCCGCTTACATAAATCCTGGCCCCCATAACAATCGGTTCACCCAGAACATCACGCATCGGACCGCCGGCAGCCGTTGGCGCAGAGGTCAATTCACCATTCTTAAAGAGTGACAGGCCCTCACCATCATAAACTGCAATAAAGTGATTCCATTCACCTTGGGGCATTGACGCGGTTTCAAAAGTACCGCCGGTCTTATTACCCATTCTTACAGCCATTGTACGAGTGCTCCAGTTGTTACGACACAAATCCATACGGGCAAAGTCCGCACCGTCTATGTTGTAGTAACCGTAGTTCAGGAATCTTCGCCATGTCGAGGCGCCGTTATCTCTAACCCAGCAGGCAATCGTCAACTGATCTTTGTATTTATTCAGCACATCGTCAATCGTAACTGTCGCATATTGAGTTGACCCGTCAAAATCCCTTCCGAAGGTGCCCGGAAGTGGCCCGGAAACCAATGCCGGACTATTGAACAGTGTGGCACTGTTACCATTACCGGAAACATCATTCGGATCGCCGTCTACAAGCCATTGACCGATCAGTCTTCCTTTTGTCAGAGCGGCAGTATTCGATGTTGTCGAACCTTGCGCATTGGTTACAATACAGTAGTAGTCGCCCTCGTCAGCAAGGGTCGGAGCAACGATGGTCAGAGTCGGAGAATCGGTACCGATAACCGCATCAGAAGGATCACGCCATTCATAACTCAGCGTACCTCCAAGCGGATCCGTCGCCGTTAAGGTAAAGACCGCGTCGTCACCGTTTTTCGTGATGACAGTTTCAGGCTGAACAGTAATAACCGGAACAGCCGGTTCAGTCTTAAACGACCAGATTGGAGCTTTAATATTATTCGGATCATAATCCGCCAAGTCAGAGCCAAGCGATACACCGGTATGGCCGGCGACCGCTTCAACCACACACCACTGGTAGGTTTTACCCCGCTGCAGCTCATCAGCGTCACTCGGATCCCAGCTGATCGGATCTGTTCCGCCGCTGACAATCGCCGTCAGATACAGATTCGGGTCTGTACTGTCGGCGTCTCTCATATAAACATGATGCTCAACAATATCAGAGTTAATCTGGGTCCAGTCAGTAGAATCGCGGCCTGTTTTCCAGGACAATACCGCATCAGGTGATTCAAAGGTCTGGGCATCGTAGTGTGCCCAAGGGTCAGGAATCGGAGCATAAGCGTGCGCCGTTACGACACCATCTCCCCGAACCGTCAAATTATCGATAGCCGAGCCGTACATACGGGTATATAGACCTGTCCAGTTCGCCGGTGCTTCCACCAGATCGTTTATCCGGGATAATTTCAAATCAGCATTTGTAACATACGCTGTTAATGTATCTTCAATCGGATTGCCTGAACTATCCGAAAGTTGCTGAACTAACAAAGTACCGGAGCCGTCGCCGCCATTCGCTGCCAGATCAAGCTCTGCAACAATGCGTCTGACCGCCGTACCGCCTGCATCGACACCCGAACCAACATTGGAACCCATCGCAGCCTGACGGAAATAATATCCGACACTGTTCGTCTGGTGGTGGCCAAATTGGACGCCGACCTCATCACCTTCAATATCCCCGTCGCCATCGGCATCTCCGCCCAGGGTAAACGTCCAGCCGCCGCTGCCGCTGCCGAGGGCTGTATATTCCAGAATGACGTTGTTTCCGATAATCCCGAAGTCAAAGGACGCATCGTTGAGTCGGCTGGCCTGACTGTCACCACCAACATAAGCGACCAATCCGGACAAACCGGCCCAACCACTCAAATCATCACGAACCGCTTGACCGGAAGTAATCTCTACCCATCCGTCCTGACCGGCAATCGCGGTACCGGGAGTCGGAGAACCCGTCACGTTCCCGTTGTCATAATCATAGACCGCCCCGCCATAGGCACAACTGAATGCCACTAATAACATTCCGATAAATACCATTTTCGTTTTCATTGTTTTACTCCTAATTAAACCGTTAATCATTCAACACATATAAATCGAAACCCAACACAACACTTTTTATCCACTCACATACCCATCCTTTCCATAAAACTAATTCATTTCATCAACCACTCCGACAACGATACACACTTCACTTTCGAATGATCTTCTTCGCTGTTTGTATAATGAACCGGTCTTATTCTGGAAAGCTCTGCATCCATTCGGGCCATGATGTCGGCGACCGCTTCTCCCAGACCGGATTCCATTTCATTGACCACAGTGACTTCAAGCCGATCTCATCAGCAGAGAGATCAAAAAAGACTGAATTGACACGACCATTGTGTCGGTCGATACAGTGAGATGCCATATAGTTGGAATGTGTATTATTACTGGAAGCAGTTTCCGTTTCGCGAAGGTAATCATACATGGAAGGCGGCTGATTTGTCATCTGAACATAAGTTTTCCAGTAGGCACTATCCAGGAGTATAGGAATCCTTGACAGATCTCCTTTAACCGTAAACTTACGCCAGTATTCTTTCGGATTTCCATAGATGAGAGGTGATTCGTCTGAGCAGACATATCCATTCAGACCGTAACTTCCATAATTAAATGGATCATCACTGCCGGAAACCCAATCATCACGATTGCCCCACGCATACTTACCACCGCCGATGCGATGACCCGAAACAAGTTTGGTTGCGGAAGGACACGTTCGGACATCATTATTGGAAGTATAATAGGGACGAAGCGCATGAAGCCAGAGTCCGTCATAACTATTCGCCCCACGCCACCCGGTATGAAATCTGTCAGCATTGTCAGTCGCGTAAGCCCGGAAAATCAAGCCCCACTGATGAAGATTCGATTTACATACAACCTGCCTTGCCTTCTCTTTCGCCTTATTCATGGAAGGGATGATAATCGAAAGTAACAATGCAATAATCGCAATAACAACGAGCAACTCAATAAGAGTAAAGGCTTTTCGGTGCTTCATTTCGCCAATTCCTTAAAAAATTATCCCTTTTATTCCTCTCAGCTCAGTAGAATTTCAATTGACATCCTCAGCTCACCTGCTTATAAAGTAGGCACAAGTAGGCGCAAAAAAACCCTGCTTGAACTCCTGCGGGTCAACCTACTTCGCCAAAAGATCCGGTTGACTCGCAACTTTTTTTGTTTTTACAATTCCTCTATTCTGCTTATGCTGGAATTAACTTTGGGGGAATTGATACAGTCACACCTAATAATGCATCAGGATTCTTGACCCTGAAAGTTAACTTATCTATCGCACGGCGGGCAATCTCGCCCACATTCAGATCCATGGTGGCCGGACGGGGATTCATTTGAGACAAAAATTCCTCATCATTGCCACAAGAGATAATCTCAATATCTTTTCCGGGTTCTATTCCACGTTTTCTTAGTGATTTATACACATTAATACAAATCTCATCGTTCACAACATGAAGCCCTGTGGGTCTCTGTCTTTCTGGTATTGACACTAATTGATCGACTAATCCCTCAACGATTGATTTTCCTTTATTGGCATCCCACATGCGTGAAGGAAATGCTTCTACAGCTTCAAGAAGAGTAACCTGTAATCCTTCCTGTTCTGCAGTCAAATAAAACGAAAAGCCCACCTCACGAAAAGCCAGATGCTGCCGCATGGGATTAAGAAATGCAACTCGTTTGTGCCCGCGTTCCTGTAAATACTTGAGCGCCATTTGTCCGCGGATTCTGAAATCTGAGGTAATCCAGTCAGCCCACCCCTCAACATAGTGCTCAGAGCCAAGTAACCCGACCGTATGGATTTCCTTCAGTTTGGACTGCAGTAATTTCGAAGGAACATGCCCAAATACAAATGTCCCATCTAAACGGTCGGTGCTAATCATAGGATGTAGCTTTTCGGGGTTCGGCAGGTGCATGATAGACATGATAAAACCACGATCAGTAAGAGCTTTTTCTATTTCAGTCAAAAGCCTTATGAAAAGCGGCACTTTAAGCAACTCCGCAGGCAGCCCAACCAAAAGAAGCCCGATACATTTTGTCTTGAAAAAATCACCGCTATAATGACCATCGAGACTATCATAGCCATTTGCTGGCTTGGGATAGCCAACTTTTTTCATTATCTCGTTAACAAGCTTCACCGTATTGGGTGACACATCCCGTTTACCCTTTAGTACTCGGTGTACGGTTGTGGTAGATACGCCTGCTTCTTTTGCTATTTCCTGTAATGTCATCGCTTGCTCTCTTTCACTAGTATGCGGCACTATAGAGACCCGCAGGATTTCTTAATACTACCTATTATCGAAAATTTACGGTAAATGTCAATGTTAATTTCCGTAATATTGCATTTTTTTCCGTATTTTTTCCGTATTTTTTTTCACAACCCCACTACTGTTTGAAGAAAACAAGCTGACCATTGTAATTTACACAAAAAGGTGTTTTTTGTCGGCTGTCCTTGTCGCTCTCTAAAAAACTGAATTAATCACTTGCTCACTGATATTTTCTATGTGGGATAATTCAGCAGGCGATCGAAATAGAACTGACATGGCCAGCTTTGAAGGCTGAGCAAATAATTACCATTACTCATATGATGCACTGTCAACTGTTTCGTACTGTGGAAATGTTAAGTATCAATCCCCTGAGTTGAAAGAAATACAATTAATACCGTGTTCACATGCAACTATATAGACTTCCACTTGTCTCCCCCAAAACCGGTGTTCCGTTTTGAGCTATTAGGTTCTCTGATGAGAATGGACCTGAGGGCGTGGCAATATCCCGGGGACGAGCAGACGGCAAATCCACCTTAATCACGCGCCCGGTTTTCAGGGAGTATTATAATAATTTAGGGTGTGAGAGTGCTTTTTAAAATCTTATCACAATAGAAAAGAAAGCATAAAAAAACGCCCCTTACGATACCGTAAAGGGCGTTAAATATAGTCCCAAGGGGATTCGAACCCCTGTTGCCGGGTTGAAAACCCGGTGTCCTAGGCCTGACTAGACGATGGGACCACTACTGCTATTATATTGTACTACTCCATGCTGATGGCTTCTACGGGGCACTCGTCCACGCATACACCGCAATCAACACATTTGTCTGCAACGACGACAGCTACGCCGTCCTGCATTTCAATCGCTTCGCTGGGGCAACTATCGATACAAGCGCCGCACCCTGTGCATGAATCATTTACTACTGCCGGCATTGTCAATCCCTTTCAAAATGTTGTTTAAGTTGTTACCGTCCTAAACAGGCTGGGGAGTTTACAAAATTTCCCCGGCGAATACAATACTTTTTTGCCAAAAAAATTCAAAAAGTTACGTTTTTTGCTTAAAATCCTTCTTATCCACCTGTAATCGCCGAATTCTCTGCCGCTTCGGGCTTCTGTTCAGGCGTTTTCGGCGTTGCACCCAGTGCCAGTGCCATCCGCCGATTCAGCCAGTGTGCATCCTGCTGGGCGGTCCAGTCCAGTACCTGGCCAAAAGTCTCCGGCTGAGCCTTCGCCAGCAGTACCATTGCCATCAGACGTACGGGCCATTTGTCATGCCCCAAATTCTGTGAAATATCGGTCACCAATGTCGTATCCAGCGGCACCGACAGCGTCAACAGTGCGTCCATTGCCTCGACACGAACCTTCCAGCTTTGATCCTTTAACGCCCGGCGAATGCTATCAGCCAGCAGGGTCTGGTCCACCTGAACATAGCGGAAATCGGCCCCACTGATGGCAAAGGCCTTTTGCTCAGCCAACAAGCCCGCAAACAGGCGAATCGCACGAAACTGCTGACCCGGACGGCCCTTGGACAACGCATCAAGCCGCTGCATTAAAAACTCCCGCGTCAGGCTCACGCCGGGACGCTTGACCGTTTCTGTAATCGGCTCAAAGCCCTGCAAGCCTGACTGTACATTGCCGGCTTCATCTGCAACAGGGTCCAGGTATGCCGTAAACTTCACATCAACACCCGCCTGCGGATACGTCAGCAGAATTCGACGCAGCTTCCCAGTATCAGTCGGCAGCGGCACAGAAACATGCTCGCCCGGAGCAATCGGCCGGGACGGGCGAAACGCCATCGAAAGCACGTTGTCAATCGTCACATTCAAATCACCAGTCAGTACCGCGTCCACTTGCAACCGCCCCTGAAGCATTCCGCCGGGAGCGATAACCAGCGACGCCGATGAGGTATTTTCAATCACAAGTTTGGGCGACAAATCGGTCCCGTAGGAAAACTCACTGCCGCTGAAAACCAGCTTGGCATTAAACCGCTTATCCGGCGTTAAAAACTGTGGTACAAGGCGTTTTGGATAAGCCTTTTCCAAATCCTGTTCAACCGTTGCCGATTCAGCCGACGGGATATAGTCCGAATCCTGCTCCCGCAACAATTGCAGTGCCTTTTCAGCCACGAAAGATTCCGGCGACATGGTAATCGCGGACTTCAATAGCGAGATTGCCCGCGTTTTATCCCGCTCGGCAACCGCTACCACAGCCAATGCCAGAGATGCTGTCTGGGAGGTTTCTTCACGCGGCTCGGCGTACTCTTTGGCTAACTCGCCCTGTCCGCTTTGTGCCAGTGTATAGGCAAATATCTCAGTAACGCCCTGCCGGTCCGCAGCCTCTTTGTATGCCCGATTGGCCCACGCCAATGCTTTCTCCGGCTGTTCCAGCACAAAACTGTAAAACCAGGCCAGTTGTTCGGGATAAATCTGCCGCGAGCCTTTTTCACGCAGCAGCGTTTCTGCCTTTTTGCCGGCCTCGACCAGGCGAGTATTGCCCTTTTCGACCTGCCTGAGTTTCAGGTACATCTTGCCCGCAACCGCCTCGGCCATCAAATCAAAACGGGAAACTCCGCGATATCTC
Source organism: Sedimentisphaerales bacterium (assembly GCA_028282905.1). Lineage (GTDB taxonomy): Bacteria > Planctomycetota > Phycisphaerae > Sedimentisphaerales > Anaerohalosphaeraceae > 4572-13. Next base: position 30,063 of record JANQGW010000177.1, read on the forward strand.
TCAATCACTTCGAGCGTCGTCGCGGCATGACGCGGTGTATGGTAACAGCACAGAATCCACGGCAGGAAAATCGCTTCATCCAATGGTTCACCGGGATGGTAAAACGCGTAAAGCTGCGCCGCATAGTCATAAGCCGCCGCCGCGGTGCCATACAAACCTAAACGTTTGAGTACATCGGCATATTCAACGGCAATCGCCAGATCATAAGGATTGATGTCCAGTGCCGTGCGCAGGCCCACCATATAAGTCGATGGCGTAATTGAAAGTCCCTGTACTTCTGACAGCTCCTGCAGTTTCGCATAAGCCAGTTGATTATACGGGTTCAAATCATACGCATATGACAACCGGCTCATCGCGGTTTCCATATCCGCCTTTTCAACCGCCAGCAGACCCAACTGCGTCGCCAAATCCGATCCAAACGCCGGGTTCTGTTGAGCGTATTTTTTCAGCAGCTTCTCCAGCAGAACTTCTCGGTCCAGGCGACTGTTCTGCTGTTCCAGCAGACTTGCGACCGCCCCATTGAGAACAACTAAGTCAGCCCGTGAATCCACCTGCCGGGCCAAGGCCCAATGGATACTCTCGGAGTAATCGATGTTGCCGTAACGGCCGGCAGCGCCAATCCGCAATATCTGATCGGGCACCGGTGCGGACGCTTTATCCAGCGCCAGCGACGCATCCAGAAACGTCATCGCCTGTTCAATCACCTGCGGATCAGCCGGCGTCTGCTCATAGAACGCGCGCGCCTGGCGGGCAAACTGTTCAGCGGTATTCTGTGAAAATAACGATTCGGTTTTCAGCGCTCCATCGACCGAAGCCCCCAAAAGAAAACATCCTGTGACCATCAAAATAAAGTACGAACCTACCCTGTGTCTGATCATCCGTTCTCCAAACAATTCCTTATACTATTCTTCTTTTAGCGATACCAGCCGTTACTGCATGTGGTAAGAAAAACTCATCACACGCGGCTGTTCCAGCTTGTTGTAATCATCCGTTCTCATGCGTACCGCCAACTCATGTGTTCCGGCCTGAAAGACCAATTGCCCCTGGCGTTCCAGCGAAATATCCACCAGTGTTTCCATGCCGTATAAATGCCCAAACGGCGGCTCGGCCCCCAGCAGACAATCGTCAAACATCTCAGACATCTCATCCTCGTCAGCCAGCATCACGTCATGTGCGTGCAGGCTCTTTTTCAAGGCTTCCATGTCAATCTTACAGCATGCCGGCAACACGCATAAATACGGTTTGCCATCCACTCGAACCACGACGGGTTTTGCCACTTCCATTCCCGGGACATGCTCTTCGGCAGCCATCTGCTGGGCGGTAAACGTCGGTCGATGCTGACTGGTCTCATAGCGAACACCCTGGGAATCCAGATAATCCAGCACTTTCATAGGACACCTCCGGTTTCTTACATCGTGCGCATTGTAACCATTATACTTCTATTATATCCCGACGCCGGTTCCACGTCAATTCCCGCGGGGCAATCTTTCTCTCGATATCGACCGGTTTCCCGCTGGTTTTTAAGTATTTTTGGCGATTTTCATCACAAGCGAACAGTTTTACGTCTTTTTACGGGGCCGAAACACCAGTTCCAGCATCGGATTGGCCTGCAAACGTGATGAAATCGCATAGGATGCCGCACAAACCACCATCAATGCAGCAATCCGTATAATATCGTACACTTTTAACATCGGCAGGCCATCCAGTAATTTCAGCGTCCCAAAGCCCGCAGCTGCCATCACGCCGGTTGCCACCAGGATTTTCACCAATAGCACCATCGCCGACTTTCCAATGCCAAAATGGAACTTGCGAGCCAGTATCAACAGCAGGACCACCACCTGCAAATACGAACAAATCGCCGTGGCCAGTGCCAGTCCCGCCGCACCCATTGACCAGATCAGCGTTAAATTCAGGACAATATTGACTGCTACGGCAATCATAGCCGTCCGGGCAGGCCATTTGGAGTCCTGCAGGGAATAGAAGGCCCGTGTAACCACCTGCTGGAGAAAGAAACCGCACAATCCAAGCGAATAATACAGTAAAACACGCTGAACTTCACTGGTATCAGCAGCAGAAAATTCGCCCCGCTGAAACAGCAGTGCAATCAGCGGACGCGACACCAGCATCAGTCCCACCGTTGCTGGCATCGCCACAAAAACAGCCGCTCCAACCGCCTGGCGAATCGTTCGGCTTAATAATATTTCATCCTTATCTGCTGCGGCGGCACTCAATACCGGAAAAATAGCCGTCGCCAGCGATATCCCCAGCACGCCCAGCGGGAACTGGTACAATCGCTGCGAATAAAACAGGCTGGACACCGCTCCATCCCAGACAGGATAGGCAACTGTTCGGCCAAACCACGAAAACGTTTCACCCTTTTCAATCGAACCTGATAGACACCGGGCAATGACATCATCGGCCAGCGTATTGATCTGTGTCACAGTCAAGCCAATGATCATCGGCCCCATCAGCAGCATGATTTTCTTAAACGCCTCTGTTCGCACCTGCCAGGCTGGCTTAAAAGCGACGCCGTAACGGCTCAGCACGACCGCCTGGAGTACGATCTGGGCTAAACCGGCCAGCAGAACGCCTCCTGCGACCCAGAAAACCATCTGTTTTCCGGGCAATTCCATGAGTTTGCCTGAGATAAACAGTGAGCATATAGTAAATATATTCAGGACAATCGGCGCCGCCGCTGGTGCGGCAAAATGCCGGTGTGAATTCAGCAAACCCGCCAAAATCGCCACCGTACAGATCATTGCCATGTACGGCAGCATTACCGCAGTCAATGTCAGCATCAGACGCGTCGATGGCAGTTCGACATGATATTTACAGTACCACCACAGCCCCAACTCCCCCACTAATACGATAACCGCCAAAATCGCCAGAACCACCGTCGCAACCGTCCGGCCCAATCGGGCGGCCTCGTCAGGATCTTTTTTGAGTTGCTCGCTGTACACAGGAATGAGCGATGACGCCGCGGCGCCTTCGCCAAAAATACGCCGGGCCAGATTGGGAATCTTAAACGCAATCGTCCAGATATCCATCAGACCACCGCGCCCGAAGAAATAAGCAAACGTCATGTCCCGTACCATACCGAAAATCCGGCTGATAACGGTTAACGATGCAATTTGTCGAAATCCCTTAAACATAGTCCGCTTATATCGCCTAACTCGTGAAATTACAAGAAATTAACAAAAACAGTCCCTCTGTTATCGTCATTTCGGGGAATTTGGAATGAAATTTAGTCCGTATCCGAATTAAATGCCGTTTGCGGAACAAAATAACTATCGCAACATGCCGCTACGACTGTTGTTGTTTGGAGAAATAATGTTCGTCCAGAACAGCCTCGATGGCCTCCTGTTCCAGCGGTTTTTGCATGAAATCGTTGTAGCCCACCGCCAGCGCCTTGCGTTTGATGCCCTCCAGTTCCAGCGCGGTAATCGCAACTAATACCACATTGGGATCTCGTTCGCGCAGCAGTGTCGCCACCATAAAACCATCCATCTCCGGGATATTGATATCCACAAAAATCAGGTCATAATCACCGTGGATGGCCTTGTCCAGCCCCGCTTTGCCGTCAAAACTGCAATCGCATTGACAGCCCGCCCGTTTAAGATAAAGCTCTAAAAGCCGCTGGTGGCCCGGGTCATCCTCGATAATCAATACCCATGGTTTTTTCGGCAGGCTCGCGTCCATCGTTTTCTCCCTTGCGGCAAAGACAACTGAACCGGTTCTTGACTCTGAAATACTATTCGTATTATATCGGAAATTTGTTCGTTCTCAAGAAAATATGTAGATAATTGTGGCTTGTTCTGCGCAAAAAAAGACCGCCTGCAGAGTCAGTGAGCAAGAGGTGATCTTGCCCGGATTCTACAGACGGCAGAAGGAGCTTTCTATTATATTAGCAAAAACAGGCGATCAATGCAAGTAAATAACAAAAAACCGGGATTTCCCTGCACGCGGCAGACGATTTTTACAGCAATTCGTCAATCGCCGCGGTCATTTCCTGCTTGGTGGTCAGACCAACCCACTTCTTAACCATCTGGCCGTTCTGAAACAGCATAACAGTCGGAATCGCGCTGATGGCATATTCAACGGCGGCTTCGCGGTGGTCATCGGTGTTCATCTTGCAGATAATGGCCTTGCCTTCATATTCAGTCGCAATTTCTTCGACGACCGGCGTCAGCATCTTGCACGGACCACACCACGGCGCCCAGAAATCCACCAGAACCGGATCGGCCCCGGCGACCGTCGATTCAAACGTCGCATCCGTCAGTTCAACCACATTACCAGCCATAATCATTCCTTTCGCAAAAGGGTTATCTCAAAGATTCAAATTCCAATAGAGTGCTCATTCTAATCGGCCGCCAAAGCCCTGTCAAACACTCTGTCAAAAATTGGGGAATCTAACGTCCATCCCGTGCGGCCTCGTTTTATAGGACAAGGCAGCTTATTTGGATATCACAAGAAAAAATCCCGTAAATGTGATTCTTCGTAAAATTTTTTCTGCGGGAATCTCCTCACGGCCGGTCAGGGGGTCGCCTATCACATAGTCTCCATCTGTCTTATCAAGAATTGCGATGAAATGCCCAGAGCCGATATCAATCCCTGCAATTGACGGATACGGCAACTCATAAGTATTTTCACTATAAACCTTAAACTCACAGGAATATCCCCTTCGCCTTAAAGTCCTGGCAATGTACCAGATTTCCGTGCCGCCGACATAGGAATAGCTTTCTTTTGCCAATTCTGCCTCGGTAACGATCTCTCCCAAATATCTCATAATAGTGGCAGCACTGGCAGGACCACAAGTAGCTCCCGTGCTTTGACGGCAAACGCCATCCTTCCATTTATCATTCATCCCTGCATAATCAATCGGTAAGATTGCAGATTTCGAATGTGGAATAAAAACCCCAATAACCAACAGGCACAAAAGGAAAGGAGTTGACAAGAACTTGTATTTTTTGAATATTCCTCCGATAACACCTGCTAAAATTCCCGCACCGGATGCCAGCAGTTCACTGCCCGGCAGCGAGCGTAATTGATAGAACCAGACAGCGTTATCAAACCAATGGTTATAGTAAAGCACATACAGGCAAGCCGGCAGAAAAAGAAACAAGCCCAGTGTCAATAGCAAAGCCCGAACTCGCTTGTTAGTTTTAGTCAGCCAACAATGTCGGCTAACAAAGAATAACAACAAAGCAATTATCACCGTCGGAATAAAATAGGTATTCAGATTCATCAAACTCCTTCTTGAAAAACGATTACTTTTCCTTGACAAACTCCTTGAAAGCTTCAATCAGTTTATTGGTCAGCGGGCCGCACTGGCCTGTGCCGATGACTTGGTTGTCGAAGCGGGTAATTGGCACCACGTCTTTGGTGGTCACTGCCATAAATAATTCGTCACACTCGGCGGCCTGTACGGGCGTGAGTGTCTTTTCGATGGTTTTCAGCCCGGCATTTTGCGCCACTTGAAAGACTTTCGCCCGGGTGATCGATGGCAGGATTTCATGCCCCAGCGGGCGGGTAATGACCGCGTTTTCTTTGGCGTCAATTGCAAAGAACGCCGAGCCGGCCCCTTCGGTAATCATCCCGTCATCGCCAACGAGAATCGCCTCGGAGGCGCCTTTTTTGCCGGCTTCGATACGGGCGAGGATATTGGCCAACAGATTCAGCGACTTGATATCACAGCGTTTCCAACGCCAGTCCGGCTGAGTACAAACGGCGACCCCCTTTTGCTTAGCCGCGTCATCGTCGTGCAGTTCGCTGACCGTCAGCAGAAAATTGGGAGCTAACCCCTCACTCGGAAGATGATTGCGAATTTCCGATCCGCGGGTAATGTGAAAATAGATTTTGGCGTTAGCATAACCAGCTTTTTCAACCGCGTCATCAATTTTTTGGCGAACCTCGGCAATATCCACACCACCAATCTGCACCTCACGCAGCGACCGCTCAAACCGGGCCAGGTGCTCGTCCAGCGCAAAAATCCGCCCGTCATAACTGCGAACCACCTCATAAACCCCGTCACCAAAAAACGTCCCGCGATCCAGGTATGGTTTTCCGACTTGATCCATCGGCATCATTTCATCGTCAACGATTGCAACATCCATGTATCATCTCCTGTAAGTCAATAAATCGTTGGTTATCATATCTTTACAGGCCCCTTCCTGCAATAGAAATCCGGATACGAACGATTACCCCGAAAAAGTCACTTAAATTTACGACATCTGTCGAATGAAATCTCCATAACCTTTGTTAAATAAGTCACTTATAGAATATTCAACGGTTTTTAGGGATTTTGCTTTACAAACGGGGTCTAAATCCCTAAAATGCCTCATTCTTTATGAATTGATGAAATGATTCTAAATCTTTGCAGCACATAGGAGTTATTATGTACGCGGTAATCGAACAAGGCGGTAAGCAATACAAAGTCACCAAAGGTGACGTGATCAATATCGAACTGACCGATGTCCCGGCAGACGCAACCGGCATCGAACTGGATAAAGTAATGTTTGTCAGTGACGGCGAAACAGTTCAGGTCGGCACGCCCTTCCTGGATGGTGCCAAGGTCATTGCCAGCTTCAAGGTCAGTCAGGACGACGCGGTTGTCAAGGGTCCGAAACTGTACCCGATGCACTTTCGTCGCCGCAAAAACAGCAGTCGTAAGATGGGCCATCGCCAGAAATATCTGCAGGTCGTCATCGACGACATCGAAGTGTAACTGACGCTACAACAAAGTGTTAGCGATTTAAAGCCCGACGGAGACCCCGCCGGGCTTTTTTCATGCGCATTTTTCTCAAAAATAGTCACAAATGGTAACATAACCGTCACAATTGGTCTTTATTTTCGACTTTCAGTTCAAGGAAATATCTGTTAACCTATGGATTCGAAAGGAGCCAACCATGAAAGGAAAAGACACAATGAAGGCAGCAATCTGGATGCTGGCGTTTTTGATGGGGTGCGTTGCCCTGTCGCATGCGGCAAACTCAAAAAGCCCGGCGGTCCTGTTTCAGGAAGCCCTGTACCAGGAAGAAACCGAAGGTGACCTGGACAAGGCGATGGACCTGTACAAGCAGGTCATCGAACAGGCGGCAGACGTGGAGCGCGTCGCAGCACGGGCAGTCTATCAATTAGGCCTGTGCCATCTGAAGAAAGGCGAAAAAGAGCAGGCCGCAACCTATTTCCGACAGGTCGTTCGTCAGTATCCCAAACAGGCGGCGGTCAACTCAAAAGCGCAAAAACAACTCAATAAAATTGCCCCCGCTAACGACATTATTTCGCAAAGCTATGTAATTCACTACAAAACAATAAACTCTTCAGAGGAAGGACTGAAGCTCTTCAATCAAAAACACCCAAAAGGCGTCAGAACCCATCACGCCAATCGGTATCGAAAAAATGGTGAGCAAATTAATAGCATCTGCACAGACACCCAGGAAGGCACAGACAAAATCGTTGAAATGCTTAGACAGCACCCACAGCTTGAGTTTATTAAAGTAGTTCCGCCTGTGTCTCAAGCCGGCAAGCAAGTTATTTTCACTGACGGCTTTGAGAAAGGCGACAACACCCCCGACGGCTGGGTAAAAGGCCAGTCCGTTGACGGCGTGCATTATATTTGGGATCGCAAGAACGGCAGTGACGGCAACTCAAGTTTATGTTTGAAAAAGACAGCTCAAACATATTTTCCGATCGCCCAGTGGACACGAAAGGTCGCACATACGGGCAATGCGAAAAAATTGTCCGTCTCGGCAAAAGTAAGAGCCAGAGGCGCTTACAAAGCGGTCATCGACGCTCTGTTCCTGGACGGCAGCGGCCAATGGATCAAACACGAATGGGTCTATTATATAGGGGCCAGAGAAAAAGGAGATCCGCCAACCAATCACAACTGGCTGAACTGCTCCGGCAGCGTCGAAATCCCTGACAGCACCAAAACCATCGTCATCGGTCTGCAAATGTACGGCCCGGGAACCGTGTGGTTTGATGAGGTGGAAGCTGCATATATTACTGACAATCGGGACAACACAGAATTTGCATATAAACTCAATCAGACAGTCTCTGTCAATATTAGTCACAGTCCCAATAACAGCAAACTAAGCGTTCAATATGCAGTGATGGCAATTGCTAAAGCTGCTGGCGTTCCATATCAATGGGAGAAGAGTCAAAAACTCGCCGGAACAAAGGCCAGACAGTACATACAACCGGTTAATTTCGAAAACACTCCTGCAACCGAAGCACTCATCGAAATTTTGGAAGCAGTTGGTTTGAGCTATTCGGTTGATGAAGCGGGAATATTCCTCTCAGACACTGCCGCTATTGTCGAAAAAGCTGTGCTGACGATTTCGACTTGTGCGGAAACAGACCCGCGAATCAAAACGGCAATGGAAAGTCTTAAAAAACTGGATGAAACAGCTGTCGTTAATGAAATTGTTAAGCATCTGGATTCCGACGAAAACACTGTCCGACGTTCGGCGATTTACGTACTGTGGCAAGGCGGTTTTTCGACAATTGATCCGACGGTTAAAAAACTGGAAGCCCTCTGCTCACACTCCGAAGACCTGACCCGCGGCATGGCAGCACTGGCACTGGGCCAAAACAAGGTGTCTTCATCGTTTGATAGTCTCCGGAAAATGACACAGGATGATGCAAGCAGTTACGCCAGACGCTGTGCGGCCTATGGGCTGGGGCTTCTGGGCAATCCCAAAGCCAAACCGGTTCTTGAAAAGGCCGTCAACGACCCGGACAAACTGGTACGAAGCAACGCCAACGCCGCCTTAAAAATGCTGGAGTTGGAGACACCGCCAGTGGCGGAAAATCCTGCTAAAGCTGATGAAATGAAAGCGGAAAGCCTGGCCGCGGAAGGCTGGACGCTTTGGCGACAGCGGAAATTACCTGAAGCGGAAGCAAAGTTTAAGGAAGCTGTACGGAATAACCCGGTTAATGAAAATGCCTGGCAGGGTTTAGGCTGGGCACAGTTGAACCAGGGCAAGAAGAAAAATGCCGAAGATTCCTTCAAGAAATGTGTCAAGCTGAATCCGAAGAATTCGGCGGCATTGAACGGTCTGGGCTGGATCGCACACGGACAAAGCGATAAAGACACCGCTATCAAGTGGTGGGAAAAAGCCGTCAAGGCCAGCGGCGGCCACGCAACCGCCTCTTTAAACGGACTGACGCAGACGTATATGGAAATGAAAGAATATGACAAGGCCGTCAAGTATTACAAAATGTGGCTGAAGGTCGAGCCGAATAATCAGGACGCCAAAGCAGGACTGAAAAAGGCTAAGGCCCAGATGAATTAACATGAGAGCAGACAACCTTTCCAATCAGTTACGGTGGGTAATCTTGCTGCTGGCAGCAGCAGTGATCTTACCCACCGTCTGCCTGCTCTGGTTCATGAACCAGGCCGTCAAAAACGAAAGGCTGGCCGTCCGGCAAAAGCTTATTGACGCTTATCAACCGAAGCTCGATAAGTTCATCTCACAATCGAGTCACTTATGGGAAGAATATATTACCGTCAAGACCGAACGACTGTCAAAGTCTCCTGAGTCGCAACTACATCACAATATGACATCTCAAGATTTCTCAAAAAATGCCGAAGCACTGCATTATCGTTTGAGAGATTGTATTCTATACAGAGAAGAGGGAACGATTTTATACCCCGAACTTAACATGACTGTTGCAAGTTTTCCGGATAGCGATCTTTTTAAAGAAGCAGAAAACCTGGAATACAACGCCAAAGATTATTCAAACGCTTTAGAGAAATACCAAAACATACTCGACACTAAAGATGGTACCATCAACGAACTTAACAACCGATACGCCTTGTTTGGAAAGGCACGCTGCTTAGCGAAGCTTGGCCGGTGGAGAGATGCGGCAACAGCTTATGAAACAGTAAGCCAACTAGAAAGCATATTCGATCATTCTTTTGCTCAATTGGCTATCCATGCTAAGCACAAAGCTTTCGAACTTCGATTTGTAAATTCTGAATATAAGACTAAAGAACACTCTCACGCGGCACAGCAAATATACTTTATATCGCTCTACGGCTTAAATATTATTGGTGGATCTCCAGACATTGAAAACAAAGTGTTTCTTTTAGAAAAGACAATAGAGATATATAAGCCTTATTTGGAATCTACTCTGATTCAACTTTTAACCGAACAAGCACAAGAAAAATTAGCACTACTTAAAAATGCTGTCATAATTGCTGATCGCTGTCCACACGCAAATGAATTGCCCTCATGGCAAAACGGCAATTTTTATTGTCTTCCGACTAATGATGATTACTACGCACTCTTTTTAAAACAAGAAAGAACGGCACTGTTACTCTACACAGCAAGGGACCTTATGGAATACTTCAAGGCATGTGCCAATTTTTTTGCTGATATTCCGGGAATTCAATTTCAAGTTTGCGATTTAGTAAATGGCAAAATGCTTCTCGACACCAACTCCTCGGAAACGGATGCTTTTTTATCCCAATCTCTTAATGAGCCATTTTCAGAATTTCAAGTATCCCTATATTTTTCCGATTCAGCAATATTTGATAATGCCGCAAACCGTCAGACTACAATCTATATTTGGAGTGGAGTTCTAGTGGCGTTATTCATACTCTGTGCCGGAGGTGTTTCGATTCGGGCGGTGAGTCGGCAGATTCAGATGAACCGGTTAAAGAATGATTTTATTGCGACGGTGACGCATGAGTTGAAGACGCCGCTGTCTTCGATGCGGCTTTTGGTGGATACACTTTTGGAAGGCCGGTATGAGGACAAGCAGACGGTGCCGGAGTATTTGGGGCTGATTGCCAATGAGAACAAGCGGCTCAGCCATTTGATTGACAGCTTTTTGACGTTTTCGCGGATGGAACGCAACAAGCAGGTGTTTGATTTTCAAAATGTTTGCCCGAAAGACATCGCCTCGGCAGGTGCTGAAGCCGCCCGGGCCAAGCTGCGTCACGGCGGCTGCAACTTCGACATGGACATCGACGCCGCCCTGCCGATGCTGCGAGCCGATAAAGACGCGCTGGTCACGGTACTGGTTAACCTGCTCGATAACGCCTGCAAATATTCCGGCGACGATAAGCACATCTGCCTGAAGGTCTATTCGCAAAACGGCGAAGTCTGCTTTGCAGTCACAGATCGCGGTATCGGCATCTCCAAACGCGTGCAAAAGAAAATATTCCAGCGATTTTACCAGGTGGACAGCCGGCTGAGCCGCTCCTCCGAAGGCTGCGGATTGGGCCTGAGCATTGTACAATTTATCGTCGAAGCCCATAAAGGCACCATCAATGTCGAAAGCCAGCCGGGTCAGGGAAGCACATTCACCGTGAGACTGCCGGCAGTATAACAAGCTATTAATTAAGGAGTTGAGAAAATGAAATATCGGATTCAGACATTACTGGCATCCCTTTTTGTCACTGTGTTGGCCATGAGCCAGCCGGTAGAAGCCAAACAGCTTGAATTTTCCCTGACAGACAGCTACGGACGGAAGGTCACCTCACAGGACTATATTGGCGTACCCATTTTCCTTGAATTCGGTGCGTGCTGGTGAGGCGGCTGCCAACAACAAGCGCTCCGTGTCGGAGCGATCGCTAAAAAATATCAGAAATCCGGACTGCTGGTCATTCGCGTCATCTCCGGCGATAACGAATTGCAGGCCCTGGACTTCCAGAAGCACTACCGGATGGGCGCGGTTTATTTGATGGACCCGAATCGCTCCTTTGAACGCAAATACAACAGGAACGGCTGGCCGTTTTTGATGCTGGTTGATGAAACCGGCAAAATTGTCTACCAGTGCAATAATTTAGTGGATCGAGACAAAACCTTCATGCGACATCTGCAAACGATTGCCAAAACACCCCGAAAGGCAGACATTCAGACTGCTGACAGGATTCCCTATCTCCGCTCCACGCTTGCCAACAACAAGGAAAGCGATGCGCCTCGAATCAATGAACGCTTTACCTCGCTGGCATGCGGTGTTGATGACACAATATATACCACCTATACCGCAACCGAGAACGGCAACAGCAATGTCTATCTGCGCGTGCAGAAAGGCTCAGAAAAACCGAAAATTATCCCGGTTGCTGCTACAGATGCCGACGAATACGACGGTACCGTCATTACCGATGCACAGGGCAAGGCATGGGTCTGCTGGACCAGCAATGAACGCGGGCGTATCTATAATATCTACTTGAACAGCCTGGATCGGATTACAAACCAAAAGCCCGCAAGAGCCGTCTCGCAGTCGAAAGAAGACGTCATGCATGGGCGGATGGCAGCAGATGCATCGAATAATATCTGGGTGACTTACTATAAATGGCACAAGATCAAGAATATCTCCCGTGACAAAGAAGTCTATGTTCGAAAGTTCGGCGAAAGCGGCATCTCGAAAGAAATTCAAATCAGCCCGACCGATGTTTCGCAATATGAGGACCATACCGACTCAACGATTGCTATTGTCAACAATCAGCCGGTTATCTGCTGGAGCTGGGACTTCCACCAGCCGAAAGGCTATACCAAAGAAGCGCATTCGCCGACCATTTTTGCCCGCGCACTGAACCAGCAGGGACAGCTGCAGAAACTGTTTCATCTCAGTGATAAATCGATTGATATGACCCCGGTTATCGATGTCTTCGGTGATGAACTTTGGTGCGCATGGGATGCGTTGGGAAAAAGCAAGAAGGCATTATGCTTACGGAAATTATCCACTGAAAAAACTTCTGGCAGCAAAATAATTCTCGCAGACAACCTTGTCAATACCTGCAGCCCTGATTTTGCGTTCTACAAAGGTCAAAAAGGAGCAATTGTCTGGTCACAAATCGAAAATGGCAAGGACTGGTCCCTGTGGTAAGCTGACTACAACGCACAAAATAGAAAATGGAGTAAGCCCCGGATGATTGTTTCTGAAAGGAACCCGAGATTTGCTTCGTGCGATTTTGACTCGCAGGGGCATTTGTGGATATCATATTCAATACAAACCGATAAAGGCAGAGAGGTAGTCGTTAAACAAGTTGACTAATATGGAGACCGTACTGATTGTTGAAGATGACGCGGCGATGCTGCGGGGATTGAAGGACAACTTCGCGTATGCGGGGTATCATGTCCTCACAGCCGCCGACGGTGAAACAGGGCTGGAGACAGCCCTGGAGGCGGCGCCGGATTTGATTGTGTTGGATATCATGCTGCCGAAGGTCAACGGTTATGAAATCTGCCGGCTGCTGCGTGCCGAAAAGCTGGAGATGCCGATTATCATGCTGACGGCCAAAGGCGAAGAATCGGATATCGTGCTGGGCCTGAACCTCGGCGCCGATGACTACGTGACCAAGCCGTTCAGTATTAAGGAACTGCTGGCTCGGTCGAATGCTTTTTTACGCCGGAAGAAAAACGAACAGGCCGCCCGCGCTATCCACACTTTCGGTGACTTTTCGCTGGATACACAAGCCTGCCAGCTTTGCCGCGGCGAGCAGGCGGTCAAGCTGTCGCCCAAAGAATATAAAATGCTGGACTATTTCCTCAGCCATCCCGGCCGGGCTTTAACGCGTGACACGCTGCTAAACGCAGTGTGGGGATATGCCAATTTTGTGACACCGCGAAGCGTGGACCGCTGCGTCACCACCCTACGCAACAAAATCGAAACCGATCCGCAAAATCCGCAGTTTATCCACACCATTCGCGAGGTAGGCTACAAATTTGATGTACCGGAGTAAACCACTCCCAGACGGTCGCGGCTCTGATTAGTCGTCATGAAAGGCGGTTGCCAATACCGCGGCGTAAACCTTTTTGGCCCCGGCGGCTTTGAGGGTTTTTGCGCATTCGTTCAGCGTTGCACTGCTGGTAGTGATATCATCGACCAGAAGCACCGTTTGATTGTCAAACGGATGGCCCTTCCGCAAAGCAAACGCCCCTTTGACATTTCGTCTTCGCTGCGGAGGTGTCAAATCCCATTGCTGAACCGTGTTACGAATGCGCACTAGATCGCTTGAAACAGGTACACTACCAAACTTGAGTGATTTGGCCAGCAAATGCGACTGGTTAAACCCTCGCCACAGTTGACGCCGCCAGTGCAGTGGCACAGGGGTCACGGTGTCCACCTCATCCATGAATCCACCGGCGGCAACAGAATATTTGAGCATCGGCGACAGCCTGTCGCAAAGCTCCGTTTTTTCACTGAATTTAAACGCCAAAATCAGTGCCCGAAGCGTCGATTCATACGCCCCTGCGCGAACAATGCCGTCAAACTGAAATGTCTTGTCCTGGCAGAATCCGCAACGGCCGTTGATAATTCCAAACGGGCTGACATCCCGCCCGCAGCGACGGCAGTAATCAGAGGCTACCGATTTTGACAGGTTCTGCCAGCAAACAGAACACAAATGATCATCTTCAGCACAGATGGATTTTCGACAGACCAGGCACCGCCCCGGCCAGAAAAGATGTGACAATCCCTCAATCAGCTGACCGCCGCGAGATGTGAACCACCGATAAAGCCCTTGTGTCTCCATGCCAACAGCATAGCCGCCACAGACTTCAAAAACAAGCCTTATTTGAGATTGTACTGCAGATTATCCGGGCCGAGAAAGCCGATTTTAACCTTATTGGCCTCATTGTACGCATCCAGTTGCGTTTTATACTTTGGATGCGTGTCCGTATAGCACTCCTTCACTTCAGTGACATGGCCATCCGCCCAGGCAACATTGGTCTTTTGGGCATGACGAAAACCCTGTGTTCCGCCCGGACGAAGCATCCAATCCATATCCCCCGCCCAGACCGCCGGCGACCGCATGAATTTATTGGCTCCGCCGGCATACTGGCCTTCGCCAAACAGCACACAACTGCCCGGCGAACGAAGCTCTGATGCCTTTGCGGACATAACAATATACTCACCGCTGCGATTCGGATGGTCAATCACGCGACCCGAAAAAGTTGGGGCATCATAGCGTTCATTCTCACCGTGACCGATATAGCTGGTGTTGTAATTATAGCCGGAAAACGGATCGATCCCGGTATCGGATTCCTTATAGGAGGGGCATTTATGAACTTCATCCGCCGTTTCGCCCTGCCACAATGTCCCGGCACTTACCTGAACCCGGTCTCCCTGCATGATCGTTGTATAATCCCAGCAATAGTTATAGGCAGCACCGACCGACGCTCCTTCGACACCTTCACCTGCGGAAGCCATCACGGCAGACTGCATGGAATAATGGGCAATCGGAAAATAACCGTCAAAGTCATTGACATAAGAAGCCGCCGTCAAGGCCATTTGACGCAGATTGTTTTTGCAATAGACACTGCGTCCCTGCTCTTTGACACGTTGCAGCGACGGCAGCACAATCGCCAGCAGCATCGCGATGATAGCGATCACCACCAATAGCTCAATCAATGTAAAGGCTTTTTTTTGCATCTGCATCCTGCTAACGGTCACATTGATAGGTACACTCCAGCCAACTCGCGGCCAGAATCGCAAAATCTTCCAAATCCACCCGGCAGTCTTTGGTGATATCACCGGCCGGATACGGATGCGTCGGATCGCCGCAAACGGCCACATCGGCTACCGCATCGACTTCGCCGCCGAGGGCATACACACCTTCGCCGCCTTCCAGACGTACATACTGAATCCAGCGGCAGCCGCTATTCGGGTCAACCACCAACTCGTCATAGGAGGCTAAGTCTTTTAAGTCAAACGGTGTCCCGCCGCCGGAACCGTCATACAAATCCATCGCATCGGCTCCCGTCAAACCGCTGAATGCAGCAATCCCCAGGTTCGGGTCAACCGGTTTGGTAAAATCCATTTCCTCATCGGTCCATTGTGCATTGTCACGATCCCACCGATATGCCTGCGTAGGATATAGATCATCGGCCCACGGCCCGGCGTCAAATGTATGCCAAATCTGGCCATCCTGACTAACGGATACTTGAACGGCTTCAAAAATCCCGGTCGCCGGCGATGTCAGCAATACCTGATTCATATTACTGGCATCAGAAGTCGTCTGGTTACCCTGTAAGTCAAAGGCTCCATTGCCATAGACAATAAAATCCTGCCCGAAAGGATTGCCGGGATAGTCAGCAACCTTGTGGTCAAATTTAACAACGATGTGTTCGCCCGGATTGAGCGTCGTGATAACTTTTTCACCGCTCAAATCCCGGTTGTAGGCTCCTTCGGTCAGTTTTACGCGGAAAGTCGGCTGCGGTGTCATCGGGTCATTATTTAGGCACCGTGTCGCGGGTTTGCCCAAAACAGCATTCGGATCATTATACGGTGACGGCCCGAAAACACCGGAAAACTCAACGACTTCGGCGGCATAGTCGGAAACCGCCGCCACACTGTATGAGACAGCTAACAAACTAATCAAAAATATAAGTCGCTGAATTTTCATAATTCACTCAAAAAATTCATTCGGGACGGAATCGTCGATCCCGCCCCGAATAATCATATCTTATTTTCGCTTACGTGCCATCAGCAAGCCTGCCGCGAGCAGCGCCATGGTTGCCGGTTCAGGAATCGTCATATTCGCATTGCCCCAGACACCGCTATCCACATTCAGACCTTCGATGCCCCCGTCCCAGAGGTATTCCGCATCAATACTGCCGCCATTGCCGATCCAGGTCTGCCCGCCGTCCTGGGTGTCCCCAAGCCACCACCAACCGTGATAATCACCTGCGGTGTGAGAATCGCCATCAATTGCTGTCTGATCGTAGGTGATATCCTCCACAAATCCCCAGTCATAATTGTAGGTAATCTCCAGTGACTCAACCGCGGTGTCAATATCATCTAATGCATCAGCAACGGTTTTATCGCCATCCCAGCGATATCCGAAAAGATGGTACTCGGTACTGTACGGCCCGGCCGTTCCGTTCCAGTCGATTGCAACCACACATTCATTGCTGCCGGTACCAACCCACTGATCAATCGTCAAGTCAACACCCTGAATCAAATACGCATGACAGAAAGAAGCCGTCATCAAAATACCACACATCACCCATTGAATCTTATTTTTCATTTTTTGTCTCCGAAGCCATTGGCTTTATTTGTTCATTTTGATTCTGTTTTGTTTTGGTGAGAATGCCGCGGCTGTCGGCAGATCACAGACAGCCGCGACACTCGTCGCCGTTTCGGCTCCATTCCTACGCCGGAATGGATATTGGAAATAGCCCATTACTTTTGTAATGAGATCGAAACCTGCTTTTGTCTTTTCACCTCCCTTCGGAGTCCGTTTCGCGCAAACTCAGCTCGGTCAAACCATAAAAAAAGCCGCTGTTCTCATCATGAAAACAGCGGCTTTTGATTGCTATCGCATCAAAGTGTTGCCCCTCACTCACAGACGGTCTTCGTCCGGTCGGGCAACTGCGCCGTTGTTCCAATCGCGAGAACAAACCAACACGTTCTGAATCACAGGCAAGGTTTTCTGACTCGCGTCCTACTTTTCGGCCCCTTCCCATCCATCACTGGACAGTGGGACAATGCCGGAAAGATTTGCACCGTTTTGGTACAATGGACACACACAGCGGCGCGACCGTCACGGATTTTCACCGTGTTCCCTTTTGGTTATTCAGCAGTAGGTTTACACCTGCCGCTGAACCTGAAATTCACTCTTAGATTCTCAAAGAACTTTGATCGGGGGATACTTTAGCATTTTTGATGGGCATCGGCAAGCAAAAAAGACCCGGTTTCCCAAAAACAGCAAAATCGAAACATTTCTGCGTTAATTTGGATAATATCAGGGGCTACCCAAACTGTCCCAGGAAGGAATGGATGAGCTTTTGGGCGGTTTTCCAGCAAATCCAGAGGTCTTTACGAAATGACAGATTTCTGACATAACGGGTGTCATAAAAAACCCATTCCTGGAAATCCACCCCCTCTTTGCGCGTTCGCATCACCTGCCATAAGCCCGTAATACCGGGACGGACCGACAGACGGGCATCCCGCCAAGCCGGCGACGATTCATTTTCGTTCTCCGGCGACGGACGCGGCCCAACAATACTCATTTGTCCCAGCAGCACATTGATAAACTGCGGTAGCTCATCAATATACGTATCCCGAAGGAATTTTCCCACACCTGTAATGCGCGGGTCATTGTCCATCTTAAACTGCGGGCCATCGACCTGGTTAACGGCTCTCAAACGCTCCTGCATCGTATCGGCTTCCACCATCATCGAACGAAACTTCAGGCAGTCAAAATCCCTGCCATGTAAACCCTGGCGGCGAGCACGATAGAAAATCGGCCCCGGTGACGTCAGCTTTAAAATAACGGTAACCACGGCAAAAATCGGAACAAGCATAATCAAAACCACCGTAGCAGCGAGAATGTCAAACAACCGTTTTCCGAATCGGGCATAAGAGCACAGCGGCCAGTTCTTATACTCTTCCCGAAGCATTGCCAGCCGCCCCTGATTTACACAGCGACACGCCCCGTCTCCAGACTCTCGAACAGCCGGGATGTCTGTTTCACCATGTAAAACAATCTGATTATCAACAACCTGATTATCCTCAATCACAGTATGCTCGGTTAGAATCGAACGGCGAACCACCGCTCCGGATTTCACATGCACATGATCGGACAATACCACCGGTCCAACCAATGTCGCACCCGGTTCAATCGTAACACCATCACCCTTGAAAATCGGGCCAACCGCTCTGTATCCGTCACCTTCAACAACAGCATCGAACTCAAATTCCTCAAGGCAGTCCAAAAACGCGGTTGGAGTATCAAAACTACGGCTCTGTCCCCCAACCCGAAGACTCACAAGCCGGCACTGCTGCTGGCCAAGACGCTGCTTCAATTCACCAAAATCCAGCGGCAGGTGTCCGTCGGGACAAATGCTGTCCCAGGCATGGCGTTTAATCATCAGGATATCCGGCCATTGCGAAGGCGGAGCCGTCGGCTCAACCGAAGCGGTATAAAAACGTCGAAACCCAACCACATTTGACGCGGGAGTTAGTTTGAGGGTTTCCTGAGATGCCTGTAAATGCGGGCTAACCTGAATTGAAACGACATCCCACGACAAAGCCTTCAGCCTCTCTTCAATCTGGTCAGCGTCAATTGCATAAAGGCCGCGACCACTTAACAAGCAAATCTCATCGGTATCAGACTGACTGATAATATCAGCCGCATCCCAGGTATTCTGCTGATAACTGAAGGCATGAAGTTTCTTGAGCTGCGGGTTCTCTGCAAGCCACTGGCTCGGCAGTAATACATTGGCCTGTCCATAGGGATGTTTTTTGGCAAATGCACTAATAAAATCGGCGCCGAACGGTCGAGACATACAGAGCTGCCTCATAAGCCCTTTTTCATCCTGAAAAACCAATATCCTCATGCGCGTCTTCTGTTTACTTCTCTATCGGTTCAAGAGTTTCGTCAATCTGTTCAGCAATCAGCAATGTCGCGGGGGCATGTTTTCGACGCTGTTTCTGCTTTTCCTTTGAAGATTTACCGTAATCATAACCATAGCCGTAGCCGTAGCGGCGGTAGCTGTGAGAAACCTTGACATTATTGACAACGGTCCCCAGAATGTTTGCGCCGATTTCATGCAGCCGGTCGGTCGCCTCGTGCATCTCTACTTTTGAGGTGTGCCCTACATAGCTGGTCAGAAGAACACCGTCCGAAATGCGTGCCAGTACCAAAGCATCCGAAAACGCAAGAACCGGCGGCGTATCAATAATAATCTTATCAAATGAATCACGCAGCTTCTGAATGCGTTTGGTCATTTCAGGATGCGACAGTATCGTCAGTGCGTCAGAGATATTACGATGGTCAGATGCCAATACATAAAAATCCATCGTATCCATTTGATAAATCGCCTTTTCAAGATCGGCGCCAAACAGATATTCCTGGAATCCCCGATGGCTGCCCGGAAGCTTTAAAGCGCGGGCAACATCCGGCTTCCGAAGGTCGGCATCAATCAATAATGTCTTGTAGCCGGACTGGGCAAAACTGGTGGCCAGGTTGATCGAAAACGTGGTCTTTCCGTCAGCCATGCCGGGACTGGTCACCACAATCATCTTGGTATTTTCCGCATCGTCCATCAATCCGATATTGGCACGAATGGTTTGGTAATCATCCATAAGCTGCTGGGGCAGCAGCTTTTTATCCACGTCCTGCGGAGACGTTGTCGTCCCGATAATGCGAACGCCAATACGCTTGGCCATATCCTGCGGCGTCCGTAATCGCTTGTCCAGTTTGCCGAGCACAAACGCGATCATGACGCCCAGTACTCCACCACCAAAAATCGAGGCCAAGGCCATTTTTCGTCGCTTACCTTCCGCTTCCACACTCCAGGCGTAAGATCCCACTGAAATCCGGGGCAGACGGGACTGCTCAATCCTCAACTCTTCAATCCGACGGCAAACCTCTTGATAAAGACTCTTGGCCTGATCCAGTTGCTCCTGGTAGTCATCAATTTCAAACTGCTTTCGTCCCAGGCCAATGGTGTCCTCATCATATTTTTCCAATTGAGTTCGCAATCGGGATTCATAGTCAATTGTCTGGGTCAATTCACTTTGAAACTGCTCCAGTTCCCCGGTCCGTGCCCTGAGAATCTCCTTTTTGACCTGTTCGGCCACTTCGGAGGCAATTTCACTTCGCCGTTTTTCGAGCTGCCGCTTCAAATCCCCCAGTACTTCCACACGCTGTTTCAGTTCCGGGTTGTTCGGCTTCATCAAAGCCTGGCCCTCACGCACCAGATCCTGGTACTTTGTCACATCGGTACGGAGCGAAACAACAATCGGATCCTGCTCGACAATCTCCTGCTGCTGTGATTCCATATCCTCAGCAGTCAGTTTCGCATCAAGCTGTTTTTTCTTCATTTCCACCTGGGTTTCCAGCATAATCCGCCGGATACTGATCGCAATCAGTTCCTCCTGAATCGTGGCGACCGTAGACAGCATCATTTCCTGCCGACTAGTCAACTCCTCCGTTCCATATTCCTGGGCACGCTGACGAATCTTTATGTGCTGCTGTTCCATCTGGTCTTCCAGGATTTGTTTCCGCTTCTCCAGCGTCGCCAACCGGATGTTGTCCTCTTTGGTTTCAGCCAGGCCAACCGTACTCATATAGCCATTGATAATCGCATCAATCACCTGTTTGGCATCATCCGGATAGTCAGTGGTCATCTGAATATTGATAAATTCATTGCGGGGTACCGGATGAATACGAATTCTCTCCTTGAGCACCATTTTTCTCAGCGTCAGGTAAACGTCTTCACCAGAGGCAAAGAAAATAAGATTTTTATCCTTTAATTCATCTGCCGCACGCTGGAGCGCATCATCGCCTCCAATGAGCGCCACCTGGGTATATTTAAATCGATCATACGAAGGCGTTAGACCTTCGGTATCGTACATAATCGGATTTTCCCCTTCGGATACCTGAATCGAGGCGTTCGTGTCATATTTTTTCCCCATCATAAAATAGGTCACCGCCAAGCCGCCTCCGCCAACCATAAGAGTAACCAGCATCACAATGTACCAACGCCTTAATATCGGCATCAGAAGTTCCATGGCAGACGCCTGCGATTCTTCCGGCGGCGGGCCGTCAAACTGAACTACCTCCGAAACAACCGGCAACTCGCGATTTCTTTCGAATTCCTCCATACAGCAATCTTTCTATGCGATTAAGTGTTCTTTGGTTTTTCTACGATAGATAACCTGCTTTTGTTTATATATCTGTATCTTTTTTGTCGGCTCAATCACAATCCGAGATAACAACCATAATTCCCCGACAATCAACAATAATGCCACCGGCATCATCGCAAGACCGCCAAAATCATGAAATACCTTTTCCCACTGCTCTGTGTCCAGTTTTGTAAAAGCAATAGCCGTAATCGTCAGCCGAAGCGTATTGCATATTAATGCAATCGGAATGCTGGATAGCAGAATAACGGCTTTTGACATCCATTTTTTGGTTGTGACGAGTGTCACAAGAGCACTGACAACCACAAAAGCGGTCAGCATCCGCAGGCCATTGCACGCCTCCGCCACCGCGACTTTCGTATCTCCAATTCCGATAATATTGCCCGTCCGTTCTATCTCAAACCCTAATGTTTCCAGGCAAAATACCGAAGAAGCCGTTGCCCAGCTCTGCAAACGCACGGTAATAAGCGATTCAGCCTGTTTAGGCAGCGGAAGCATCAGGAATAAAAACAGGAAAATCGGTATAAACTGCTTAAAAACACGCCAGCCAAACAGGAAAAACACCAGTGCCCCGATAGAAAGAACAAATGAAATGCCCTCGACAGAGCGCATTTCATGATACAACCCAAAGAAACGAATCAATTGCGATATCAAAAGAAAAATACCGCCCCACAGTGTCGGCTGTATCGAAAGTCGGCCAAATCGGTGACGTCTTGCCCACAGAACATACACAGCCACAATGGGAACCAGCAGCCCGCTGGAATACTCATCACTTCGCATCCAGGTGCGGGCAAGATATTCCAGCGAAGGGCTCCAGTAGGAAAAAATTAAGGCCGCTATCGAAAAAATAAACACCGCAAGTCCGATAACTCCAAGGCCTTCTGTTTGACTCTGACCGCTTAAGGTCAGAACGTCCGCGGTCGCCTGTCGTTTATCAATGCGCCGCCGGATCCATTTGCGCATCTTTCGAGCCTGCAATCGGTCCACGGCCTTCCGCAAAGAAGCCGGAAAACAGGAAGCCAATTGTCCCGAAATCTCCGTCTGCTCAGGCACCGTCTTACCGGAATCCACTAAACTATAACGAATCCTGGCATTATCGCCAATCACTGCCTTGTCCCACACAACACTTTCTTCAATCACCGCCCCCGGAGCAACTGTCACATTTTCACCAATGACTGTCGGGCCAAAAATCATGGCGTCGCCGGCAATCACTGAATGACTGCCAATGATAACCGGCCCGAAGAGTTTCGCACGCTCTGAAATGTTCACGCCGCTGCCAACCTGTACGTCGGGCCGGTCAGCGTATGAGGGAAAGCCGTCGAGTTTTCTTGAATTCACCAAATGGCGATGGCACAACCGCTTTATCTGCATGGCATATTCCGACCAGTTGCGATAGTGGCCCGACTCAAAGGGCAATTGTGCCGATGCAATCGTCCGGCCTTCACGAACCAATGCGGGAATAAGCCCTTCTTTTATATCAAAAAAACCCGCCTCCGGAATCTGCTCTAAAGCCGTTCGTTCGCACAAATAGATTTGTGCATCACTTGCTTTCGGTTCTCCGCCGGCATCGATTGCCGGGTTCAAGAAAACGGTCATCGCCGCCTTGTCGGAACAATGCAGTTTTAGTAACTGCTCGATATACGGAGGATTAATAATATTGGCCGGCAGCACCAACAATCGCTCATCACCGCTTCCGGCGGCATCCAGAATACATCCGGCCGGCCCTCGCGGCAGTGTTTCTTCACGAAATGACACATCCAGCGTCTCTTCATCCCAACAGATGGCTCGCCGGATCATATCGGATTGATTTTCACAACTGATTACAAACCGCTTAACGCCCTGTTCCGCGAGGGTATCCAGCAAGACCTGCAAAGCCGGCTTTCCAAGAACCGGCCACAGGGCACGATTCAGCCGGGAAGCAACCGGGCAGCGGCCAAAGTCCCGACCGCCCACAAGAATGACAACTTTCAGAGGGTCCATCGTTTTATGCAGCGCAGACATAAATAAAGGTTCCGTCCTTTTAAGTCAACCGTGATTGGATATCCTGTACAATTAATTCCAGTGTCTGATCGAGTGAATACGTCGGTTCATATCCCACCATTTGTGAAATACGCTCCAGGCTCGGCACCCGTTTTCGCATGTCATCAAATGGCCGGCCGTACGCCTGCTCGTATGACAAATATTCCTTAAGGCTTGTACTCTGTGTGTTCTGAATAATTTTTTCGGCCAGTGCGTCGATGGAAATTTCCTGATTGGAACCTATATTAAAAACCTGCCCTGACGCTTCAGGGCATTGCATCAGTCGCATCAGTCCTTCCGTCACATCATGCACACAGCAAAAACAACGGGTCTGCTGGCCATCGCCATAAATCTGAATCGGTTCGCCACGCAGTGCCCGTTCGACAAAACGCGGGATCACCATGCCGTATTGACCGGTTTGACGCGGACCAACGGTATTAAACAGCCGGACTATGACGACCGGTAGGTCATACTGTTGACAATAGGCTAATCCGAGAAATTCATCGATTGCCTTACTGCACGCATAGGACCAGCGGCTGAAGCGAGTACTGCCCAGCACCGTGTCATCGTCTTCATAAAACGGAATGGCCTCACTTTTCCCATACACCTCGCTGGTTGAAGCAATCAGCACCTTTTTACGGAATTTATTGGCCATTGACAACACTACCTCGGTGCCATGAATATTGGTTTCAATCGTATGGACCGGGCGATCCACAATCAACTGAACCCCCACCGCCGCGGCCAGATGGAAAACCACATCGCATTTTTCCACAAGCACACACATGGTGCCTTCATTGCGAACGGTATCCAGAATAAACTCGAATTTCGGATGTGTTTGAATAGCGGTAATATTGTCCAGTGAACCGGTGCTCAAATCATCAATCACAGTGACCCAATGGCCCGCAGCTAAGCATTTCTCAGCCAGATGCGACCCGATAAACCCGGCTCCGCCGGTAATTAATATTTCCATAAATAATTTCCTGTTATGACATTGTTATTGGGCAAGCCAAGCTTCGGCCAAACGTGAATAGTCAAGATAATCAATGATTTCATACTCTCCATCAACCGCCAGATTACATTCGGACTGCCAATTCTCGTCGCCGGGAATCGCCAGCCAGCTTTCAGCCAGCATTTCCACATCACCGGCATCCACCCGGCAATTCTCATTAATATCGGCCGCAATATCCTGCTCACACTCCATTTCGTCCCAGGCATTGCCTAAAACCGCAAAATCCATCGCGTTGATTATACCATCTCCGCCCTGTAAATCAATATCCGCGTAAGCAGGCCAGTCCGGTGAATCAGATGTGAGCAGCCAGGCATTTGAAAGGATATTCAGATCATTAAAATCAATTCGTCCGTCGCCGTTGATATCCCCCCGTCTGGCTTTGCTGCCGTTCCACCCGGCCAATCGAGCCGCCAAGTGCCATAACGCCGCAGCTTTGCGAAGGCATAAGGCATCATTGGCATGATCGTCCGGCAAAGTGTCCGGTTCATGCGGATTTGATTCATTATAATCAGTATGCCTTATATAAACCTCCCGTCCGGCGCCGTCTAATTCGATACGCTGCTCTGTATTGTCGATATTCCAGTTTTCAATATCGGCCTGATCGAAAAGAATCCCCCCGTTCTGTTCAACATAACTGCGAATATAATCATTGAAATACGTCACACGGTAAGGGCCATCCGGATTACCATACGATTTGCAGTCACTGACGGAAGTGACATAGATAAAATGCGTATCTCCGAGTTCCGGATTCTCATTCAATGAATAAATGGTATTCAGATACATCAAAATATCTGATTCCTGAAACGTACTCGACTGGGTGTAAAAACCTCCGGGTTTGCAAACGTCCCAGCACCAGCACCACAGTGAAAACACAAAGGGACTTCCCTGCTGAGCGGCCTGAAGTGCGGAGTTTTTTGTCAACTCCTGTCCCGCCGGTGTTGACCAGTAACGGTCATCGTCCACCGAATACCCGCTCCAGGACGCATACTCATATTGTGAGCGTACCAGACGCAGAACATCCGCCTGAGTCAGCGCATTGAGATCGTCATCCATGTGCACGGCAAATTTCGGGTCCATCGATTCCAATAACACCAGCCCATTGGCAAGCTGCTGGCAATGCGACTGTCCGACACACTGGCCTAACAGTCCCTGTTTTTTAACCTGTTCGATCCAGTAATCCGGGATCTCCGCAGCATCCGTACTCTCATGGTCAATCACGACGGCACTTACACCAACGGACAGTCCCAAGAGAACCGCCGCAAGCAAGAGCCTCTGAATACCTAAGCCAATCCATGGCAGCGTCTGATAACTTTTATCATTCATCACTTCTCCAGTCAATTAACTGCTGCTTCGGGCGTTTGGACTTCCTGCCCATCTTCCTCGTTGGCTGTCAAACTTTCATAAGGCTGCTGATACTGTTTAATCACTGGAGCAATTTCATCGATATCCTTTTCCCACCACTTCTCAGCCAACAACGCTTGTATTTGGGGGCGCGAAAAACGATACCGTACAATACGTACCGGATGCCCCACAGCAACCGCATAAGGCGGAATATTTTTACTGACAACCGAGCCGGCACCGATAACCGCACCGTCTCCAATTTTGGTCACATTCGGCAGGATCCGTGTTCCATGTCCGATCCAAACATCATTGCCGATTTCCAGAGGCTGGTATTCGACCAGATCTTCTTTAGTGTACTCCAAACCGGGGTTGAAGAAAAAGGCGTGAGTGGACTTGAAATCCATCGGGTGATTACGATTGAATACCTGGACATCCGCCGCAATGGAACAGTATCTCCCGATTTTGGTAAACCGGTCGAAATTACCCGGAATAAAACAGGAACCATGCGAATATAAACCTATTTCAACGTTATAGTAATCTTTTAAAATACGTCGCAAGGTCTTAGAGTATAATTGCCCGCCCTCTGTCTTTTGGGCCAGCCAAAAGAGAACTTTCCGCAAGAAGCGTTTTTCAAATCGATATAAACGACAAATCAATCGTCCTATCATCCCGAAGAACCTTTCAAATACACTCTTTAACACGACTCAAGAAATTGACAAATCCGATCAATCACTCCCTGTGAACCGGGCACACGCGGTTCGGGAACAAACGTTTTTAATTGCCTGATCTTATCCGGCAATTCGTACTCCTGATAAGCCGCCAGGACATGCCCAGACTGCTCGAACTTATGAGCCGTCGCGACCTGATGGTCATTGACAACTTCCCCGTAACGGCTCATCCGCGGCATCACCAGCAGCGGTTTCTGACATTTCATTGCCAGCGTAATGGTACCGATACCCGCATGACTGATGATCCCTTCACAGGAATCCAACATTTCTTCAAAGGCCTGCTTTTCCAGAGCTTCGGTATAATCCATATGCCGCGGCACATAATTACCCGGCCCGACCTGAGCAAACACAGGTTCCGACAATGTTCCGCTTTCAAGTGCCTCATCGACAGCTTTAACAAGGCGGTCAAATCCAAATTGTGTTCCAACTGTCAGAAAAATCATCGCACTGTAAACCTTCAAAAAATGCGACCTATTCGTATTTAAGTTAATAGTCACCCCTCGAGCAATGCAGCGTTTCTCTTAAAGCGACTGTCTGCTTACACCTTAAAAACAGAAAACTCCAATTTCATTTTCTGTCCTGTTTCTATCACCGCCTTTATCGACTCAAGAACACTCGCATCCCAACCATCCGTTGTCCGGTCAAAGTCGTGAAACAATACAACCCCTCCCTGGTCGTTTTGAATTCGTTCAGATGCGAAACCGATGTTGGACTGAAAATCCGTTTTCGTATCACGGCAGTCAACAGACCAAAAAATTATCGGAACTTTATGATACCATAAATAAAGCAAAGAAAAAAGGGTTAACTTCCCATTCGGCGGCCTATACGGATACCTTTTGTTTTTTGTCTGGAATATCCGGTTAACCTCATCCCAGCCTTTTCGAATATCACAAATGCCCTTGTGGGGCGATACTTTCCAGGCATTAAAATGGTTATAACTGTGCGAAGCAATCGCGTGTCCTTGTCGGGCAACGGCCTCTAAAATATCTTCTTTGCCCGAAACATTCCTTCCAAGGAGAAAAAATGTCGCCTTAATCCCCTTTTCTTCCAAGAGCGTCAATATCTGCGGCGTAAGCCGCGTTCCCGGCCCATCATCAAATGTCAAATAGACTTTACGGCCTTTGATCGCCTTTGCTTTTTGGTGTAATCGAACAATTTTTCCTATACCCCAGGGAACCGGAATATACAGAGCCATCGCAAAAAATACCAGCAGGATTATATAGACAAAGATCATATCACCTCCCCCGCATATTCGACTTTCGAGTACTTCGAGGCGACATCGGGCCACTGGCTCAGAATGACATCTGCGAATGGACGTATCATGCGACCGCTCATAGATAATTTTTCTGCATTGGCGATGCTGTCCATCCATATAACTTTAGCGCCTGACAGTTTCCCCCAAAAACACATCAAAAAGCCAACCGCCGCACCAGTACTCAAAATGACACCCGGTCTTTCCTTCAGAACAATTTTCAGACACTTGACCATAACTTTCAGCGTCTTTATTGGGTGCTGTCGATTGCATTCGCCGACAATGTAAGTAGTCCCCAGCGTTTCAAGTTTCCGACGAACCATCGGCCCGGTTGAAACGCAGGTCACCTGACGACCCTGCCAAACCGGCGACAGCATCAAAAGCTGACTGAGATGTCCTCCCGCGGAAGCTGCAAGACAAATTTTATTTCTTTTCGATTTTACCATAAACCTAATCGTCTTCGTATCGGCCGCATAAGAACTTGCGGCCAATAGATCGGTGAATATGACCAGAACTTATCCCGGATATATTGATGCAATTGCTGTTGGGCCGCCTTCT
This sequence comes from Sedimentisphaerales bacterium, assembly GCA_028282905.1. Lineage (GTDB taxonomy): Bacteria > Planctomycetota > Phycisphaerae > Sedimentisphaerales > Anaerohalosphaeraceae > 4572-13. The sequence goes on from JANQGW010000177.1 coordinate 58,582, forward strand.
GCAAACGAGCTAAATCCTCCCGGTACGCCTGTTCATATGCCTCATCTGAAGGAATCGGGGAATTTGACAAACCGTTGCGATGCTGCATTTCCTGCTCTAAATCAGCTAGCCGCATCCCCTTAACAAAATGTGGGCGATGTTCGTCGTCCTTTTCAATGATTTTATAACACCACTCTGTCACACGATTATCAGATAATGTCACACTCAAAATAACCGACCAGCAGGTGTCCGGCCAGAATCCACTGAAGATAAAATTCCCTAAACTGTATGCAACAAGGCCGTTTTGCGTCTCTTCAATTCCCTGGGCCACATGCGGATGATGCCCAGCCACAAGAACAACACCCATGTCAGTCAACTCTTTCGCGAGTTTTCTCGTTTCAAGGCTGGGACGGTCGATTAACTCATCGCCCCAGTGAATCGACACGATGACCTGATCACCGTGTTTCATCGCTGCACGAATCGCCTCCAGCAGCGTTTCCCATTGCCGGAGACAGTAGCTGTATTTTTCCTTTCGCAGGCACACGCCCATCATTGAGATAGTCTGGTCACCAAAAGACAGATGTATCTGCCCCATGCCTTCTCCAAAATCATCTTTTTCTCCGGCCCCAACAACACCCATACCCGCGGCTTTTAAATTCGTCGCGGTATCAACGGCCGCCGCAAATCCATGTTCGAGAATGTGGTTATTGGAAACCGAAGCAACAGTAATCCCCCAGTCATGCAATAATTCGGCATCTTGAGCCTGCCCGCGCATCTGGCTGCGGCGTAATGAATACCGAGCTTTCCCAATATCCGACAATGCGCATTCGACATTGCACAACACAATGTCGTGTTCTTTTAAAAAGGAAACGATTTCAGCATCCAGAAAATCACGACCCCAACGACGAAGCCCTGTCGCGACACCATGTCCCATCGCGTAAAAGGACTCGCCAAGCATCACATCACCCAAACAGGCTATTTTGATTTCAGACATCGTATCTTCTGTTGCCATGTTTATTGTTCTGATTTTTGACGCAGTACATCACTGACCAATTCACTGATCTGTTCAACATGCTGATCCCAGCCATGCTGCCGGGCGATTTCAATCCTCGCATCGGCTCGTTCCGACGTATCATGTTCCAATTCCCAAACGATTGCCTTGCAAAAATCTTCTTTACAATCGGCAACAGAGACGAGTGATGAGTACTTTTCTTCCACCTCACGAATGGGCACACTCACAATCGGTCGGCCGCTCGCCATATATTCCTGCAGCTTGAGCGGATTACAGTTTCGTATCCAATCCGTCACTTTCCACTGAAGCATACATACATCAAAGCCGGCACACAACACGGGAATTTTATCATAATCCATCCGCCCGAGATGATAAACATTCGGCAAGGCTAATAACTCACTGTAATCACCCCCGGTGATTTGCCCCGCAAAAACAAAGGACATTTCAGGAAGCTGTTTTGCACAATACAGCAGCAGCTCAATATCGTTATTCGCCGTCATGGTTCCAAAATAACCGACAATGGGCCGGGCAATATCACGCAGTTCCTCCAGCGTCTGAGACTGATCAGCAGCCTCGCGATATTTCTGAAAATCAACGCCATGCGGCATATAATGAACATTGGGATGCTGAGATGATTTTAACTGGTATAGCGACTTTGACACGCAAATCGCCAGATCACTGCGTTCGGAAACAAGCTTTTCACGATTTTCCAGCATCTGCTTATTGGCTGTATATTTACATTGCGTAAAAAGGTCAGAAACGTGGTAGATAATCGCTTCGGGAGAAAACCAGTCAATCATATCGGAGGCCCGAATGTTTTCAATCCAGAGCAGTGTTTTAGAACCGCCCAGCTTCTTCTGAATCAGCCTTATTTGCATCTTCAGCCAGACATTATTCATCGCATCAATGACACGATTCCCCTGGAAGGGAATGAAAATCGGGCTGAACACATATAAATTCTTTTCCGCCTGACGAAAATACTTGAGCAGGCTCTTGAGCTTGCGTTTCAGCCGTCCTGCAAAACCCTTTCGGATACCGCCGCCAAGATCGGAACTGAACGGGTTAATAAAAAGTACCTTGTTGTCTTTTGCCAGCCGCCGCATAATATGCGTGGTACAACTGGGATTCATCCCCCACCAGTCATTCGGAGCAAAACAAATAATTGTGTAGCCTTGTAACATTCCCATTCCTTTTGTGTCTAAGCACGAACCAGAGAAACAACTTTCCCGGAAACCGTTCGGCTGAAGGCTTCCACTCGCCGAACTTCTACAGGCAAATCATTCGGCAGTTCCTCACTAAATATCTCACTGAGGTTATTCTCATCCTCATTACTGAACGCCTGTTCAACAATCATTTCAAAACCGACGCCGCCATTGTCATCCAGAACAAAACGACTGTCCCGGATCGGCAAATCGGCAAGACGAAGCAGTACGTTTTTAAACAGCCGCCCTATCGCCGTCAGCCCGATCACTCGTCCGCTGCTCGTCTCAATCGTCTGACAAGCCCGCCCCACAATCGAATCCACAACGGGAAAGGATCGGCCGCATTCACATTGCCGTCCGCTGACACGCACAAGGTCGCCCGTGTCATAACGAATCAGCGGCATCGCATAATTCCAGAACCCGGTGGCAATAATCCGGCAGCAGTCTTCATTGGCCCCTTCACACGGAATCAACTCGGTGACGCCGTATTCCGGGAGAATGTGGTAGCATCCTTTTTCACAGGTATAAATATAGCAAACACGCTCAGCACTTCCGTAAAAATCAAACACATCGCATTCAAACGCATCTTGAAGAGCCTGCCGCTGCTGCATCCCCAGCGTTTCCGATGAGGTCAACACTGACCGCAGCGGAAATGTTCTGCCCTGTGTCTTGAGATATTTGGCAATCTCATAAATCGCCGACGGATACCCTACCATCGCCTGAACATCATACTGTTTCATCGCTTCCAGATAAGAGTCTATCGTTGACGCAGACAGATGAAAGGTTGACAGTACCAGCTCTTTCATGAATGGATCATAAGCGTACATCTTTGCATCAGCCGCATTCGGGTTGGCAACGCTGCGCCAGGTCAGATAGGCACATCGATCCGACAGGCCCAAACCCGCCCACTCGAACTGGCGACGTACAAAGGCATGCTCATTGCCAATAGAAATATAATCACGACGCAGCGGCAGCCGCGGCCCCGTTGACCCACCGGTGTAGGCTGTATGAAGCAGCCGCCGGGGATATTTTTTTGAAACCATCGCGTTCCCGGCCGAAAGGACATCCGCCTTCGTCAGAATCGGAAATTGCTTGAGGATATCAAGCGAACATTCCTGCTCTGCCGAAATGTTCAGGTTATCCATCAGTTGACGGTAATAAGGGACAGTTCGATGACAGTGCCTCAGCAGTTTATTCAAAAGCTGTGTCTGTATGGCCTCAAGCTGCGCAGCATCGGCCCATTGTGTCTTATCCAGCCATCGGCGACGATACTGAAACGGCCCGATGTGTCGCTTAACAAGCCAGTTAGCGGCCCCTTTTAACGCAATTTTTGTCTGCATTTTGAAATCTGGTACTATCTTATCTTTGAATAAAGCCGATATACACTTTCAAGACCGCCGAACAACACCTTTTTGACAGGATTTGATGCGGCGTCAAAAGTCCCGATGTGATACAGTTCCTCTCCTCCCATGCGCGTTTTATATTGATACACACTGGGATTTCCCGCCGGATCAATCCCACCCAGGTTATAAACTTCCATACCCGCCCGATGCGCGGCCTGCAATGTTTTCCACCATGTCAAATACGACGCATTCAGCGACAGGCCCAGCTCCGTACTGCCGGTTAAAATGCCCTCGGCCACTCGGCCCAGGTAGCTGGAAATATGAATACAAAGCGGCTGGCCCTGATGAAAGGCCGCCACACTGTGCATTTTGTCGCAATCCTCCAGTTTTTCATGTGTTTCTCGAAACACATCAATATCCAGACCGCGAAAGCCCTTACGCTGCCTCATTTGTTCGTAAATTGGTTTGAGTAAATGAAAAAACTCACTTCCAGTACCTTCCTGAATTTCAATATCTCTTTTTTCCACCTTGCCAAGAAACCGGCGCCATGACCGATGAAATCTTGCTCGAATCGCCTCCGGCCCATCCGCGACGGGTAGATAAATCGTATGGTAAGCCGGCTGAGAACGGACTCGCTCAAACCCGCCGGCCTGCATCTTTTCAATAATCGCCGCCGACCGTTCATTGTCAACCAGACTGGGCACAATACGAAGCACATCAACTTTTTTCGACACATACGCATCTTTCAGCAATCGCCACATTTCAGAGGCATCATCGTTCATAATGCGCTCCTCATGAACCAGCGGCCCCCACTGCACGTACCCAATTTTCAACACCGTCAGCGGGAGTTTTTTAATGCGGACATGACACATTAAAACGGGCTGATCTTCAGAATCATAGATGATCACCCGGCTGAGCTGCTGATTATCCTGCGCTGCTCGAACCATCTGATAGGCAGGTGTTTGATAAATGATATAGTCTGAAAAATTCCGCGCAGCAGCATTCCACTGCTGATCGGAAAAAGTATCAATGTCAATTCGGTATTTCATCGTATCTCAAGTCTTGCTAAATCACGATTTTCGTTGCCTGCGAATCGCTCGTATCAGAGATCGCCATGAATCCAGCCAGGCATACGCCCCCGCACAAGTCAAATAAAACTCAATCGGCCAGACATCCGGCGTCATCAGAAAACGGCTGACAATCCCCTCTTGCACAGCGGCCATTGGCATAGAACGCGGGGCAAGCGTATAAATCCGCTTATATCCGGCTTGTCGGGCAATTTGAAGCACCGTCGCATTATAGGCTCCGTGCGGCAGCGCCAAATCCTCGACCGGTTGCGACAGTAAGCGTTCGAGGTCGCGTTTTGATTCATTTAACTCCGCATTAACTCTCTCAGTTGGCAATTGCGATAAATCCGGGTGTGTCTGCGTATGCGAACCGATACAAATTAACGGATTTTGGCTCAGCTTAATCAATTGTTCCTCGGTCATCGTTCGCTCAGTTGACTCCGGATGATTGACCGGCATCTTCCATTGCGGCGTTTGCCCCAAATTCTCCGAAACCGCAAAAATCACCGCCGGAATCCGCAGCGTTTCGAGCGTCGGCATCACATTTTCCAATAGATTCTCAAAGGCATCATCAAATGTCAGAAAAACACGGGCAGTATTGCTCACCTCATCGCTTTTAGCCTGCGGAGCAATGCATTCCATTTGCCGCCGAAATAAATCGCTGTACTGCGCCCCTATCCCATGATAACACAGAAAAACACATTGCCTGCGCCCAATCCGCCCGCCAAGCGTTATCGCATACCTCAGCATCGAAACCGCAAGGTATAACAAACGAACCGGCAAACCCCGTTTTCCGTAAACTCCACCAGCAGACATTCAATGATTCCTGTTGCTTGAAATAATGATTGCCATATGCCTTACAATCGACTCCGAATCCAGCATTTCCACAATGAACGCCGACGTTTAAAAGGACATCTCGGCGCCAGCCGGGTAAACCAAATACGATAATACAGAAGATGCAGTGCTCTTGATAAGAGCAGGAATAAATTGATACGTAAAGATCGCCAAAAGCCCTTTTTCTTTACAAAGAGCTTGCGAGTATTGAATAATTGACCGCCATGCCGCAACTTATATTCATACCGGCCGCGCATTGTATCAAACCACTCCGCATGTTCGTCAATCGCTTCTTTCATTTGCTCGGCATTCAGAATCGTCCCGACGCCCATTTTTATCAAATCGCTTTGTCCCGTTCGCGCGTTCAGAATCCCGTAGTATTTATCGCCCAGCTTATAGGCATAATCATAACCGATATCAATGTCATTGAACTGGCCTCTCATCAGACGCAATCGGCCCCGCTTTAATTGACATGCCGCGATGTCTTTATGGAAATCATAAGCCTGCGGCCAATCACCAAAGTGCCCCAAGTTACCGAGTTTCTGCCAATGCTCCTGATGCATCTTGACAAATGAATCAAAATAAGACTCAAACGTACTTTCATCCGCCAGAGTAACTTTTAAGCCTGAGCTATTCGGCAAACACTTTTTCTCGAGAACCGTATATTTCCGTGTAAAATCCTTCCGGCGACTTTTAGAAAGAGAGTCGAGGTATTGTTCCCAACTGTCAGCCAAATGAAAATATATCTGCTCACACCCCTCCTTGAGAAAGGTGGAACACTGCTTGCCCAGGGATTGTGCAAACATCTCGTCGAGGCGATCAGCATCCGGATAAAGTCCCGCCAGAGGCCCTATCAGCAGAATATCCCATCTCTCATCCTTCAGCAGACGGCTGAATTCACCAATAACCCTTTCCAAGCAATCCCGCTGAATCGGAAGGTAAAACTGGAGCAGGCTGTGGTCGGCTCCGACAATTTTCAAGATATCCGCGAAAACCGGTCCAAACCAGACACGTTCGTAAAATAACGGCATCAGACCGATGATTTCTTGATGATCTCTAAACACATAGACTTTTAATTGTCGCCCTACGCCGTAATATTCCCACCAGATCCGACACCAGTCATAGGTCAGGAAAATGTCCGCACCGTTGTCGGACACAAATGCATCCCACTGCGGCTGAAGCTCGGCAAGGTCTTCAAATGAGGTATAAATCTCACAAGTGACAGCGTGCTGAGAACAGGAATCAATCTGATTGCTCATCTTCTTCACCAACTTATGTTATTTACAGAACTTCGGACATCAGGAATTAAACGACAACTTGAAATTGTGATAATCCCATCGCCCTCATTTGAAAAAAATTACAAAAAAGTCTTTCCCTTACTAAAAACTAAAATCGCATATTTAAGTATACGCCTGCTTCCAATCACCTTACCACCATGATTACAAACGGCTCCGGATCCATTTTTTCCATAGTGGCCGGCGTTTAAACGGCAGCTTAGGCGCTAACCGATTAAACCAAACGCGGTAATAACAGTAGTGCAACACATTTGAAAACTTCATGAAAAGATGTAGGCGTAATTGACAGAAAGACGACTTTCTGCCGACCAAAAAAGTGAACAGAGCATGTTCCTGCCCACCCAATTTTATTTTATAATCGTAATGTCCCGCACCGGCTTCAATTTCATGAACACCCTCTGTGATCGCCGATTCGATTTCCTTGACAAGCCCGATTCTGCCCAGCCCATATTTAAGCCACTCAGAACCGACGATCCGGGCGGGAAGACGCCAGTACCAGCGGTCACCAAATGCGAAACAAAGCTGATATGATACAACCTGTCCATCCGCAAACAGGCGAATCAGACGCAAACGCCCTTTCCGAGCCTGTCTGACAACCAGTTCGGCATTGAATTCTTTTCCTGACGGCCAATCTCCAAAGTGCCCCAGTTTATTTTCAGCCCGCCATTGCTCGGTATGCATTTGAACAAACTTTTCAAACTCAGGCACTGCCGATGCCTCATCCAGGATAACATCCTGAGTAATCTCAAAAGTATCATGAAATCCCCTCAAACTTCGGCGTAGATTACCCCGCTGATTCTTACTGAGAGATTGAACATACGCAGCAAAAGTATCCGGCAGTTGAAAATCAGCATAAGGAGAACGGATACTGTCTTTCAGCAGTATTGCATCCGGATTATTCTGCAATGCCCTGCGAAGTTGTGCCGGGGTATCGTATTTTTCGCCAATGGGGCCGAGCCAAACAGCATCGCACCGCTGCTCTTTGAGCATGAACTCAAAAACATCCTGATAAACATCATCAGCAGCATCCGGCTGCACAGGCGGGTTGGCCATAATCATAGTAAAATCAGACCCAACAATCTTAGCCAGCCTTATCCAGACCGGCCCCAGCCATAAAACCTCCTTAAATAACGGAATCAGCCCAACAATCGCACCTTCAAAGGTATAAATCAGTAACTGAAGCTCTCGACCTTTGCCGTAATACTGCCACCATGCGCAGCACCAGTCATAGGTCAGATAGATATCGCCGCCACAGAATTGCACAAAGTCATCCCACGACTGCTGCATCTCCGCAATTTCATCAAATGAGTGATAAACTGTCCGTGTAATTGCTTTATTCAAATGAACACCTGTAGGCACTGAGAAGAAATTAGCTTATTAATTGACATTAGTCAGGCTCAACGCCGAATAGATGGAATTTCAGTCCCGCCCGGCACTGCGTAATAATCCTGCCGGATTTGTCATCCCGTTTTATTAAAGATGAGATACCAAAAACACCGTAACGAATCAGCAACGAAAGGATATAGAGGCCTTTAACCGTTACCCACGCGAATACACCACGTTGTTTTTTATAAAAAATCAACATGCTTTTCTGCATTTGAACATACATTTTCACCTTTACCAGGTCCGTGCTTTTATTGCCGCCGTCTAAATGAATGATCCGGGCAAACGGCCAGAATACACATCGCCAGCCTGCTTTTTTAAACCGGAAACACCAATCGGTTTCCTCGGCATAGACAAAATAATCCTCATCCATCATCCCCACTTTCTCCATGGCCTCCTGCCTGACCAGCATATACATCCCGGATACGACATCAACGTCCATGATAGTATCTCTGTCCCACCAGCCGTAATCAACCCGGCCGAAAATTCGGGAACGAGGGAACAGACGCCTGAAACCAAGCTTTTGGAAAATTAATGACACCGCCGACGGAAATGAAAAACAGGTTCTCTGGATTTCCTGCTCATTGAGCCAGACCTGGCAGCCTAAAACACCGATATCCGAATGCTCGTCCGCGTAAGCAACAGATTTCTGAATCGCCCCGTCCAGTACCAGCGTATCCGGGTTCAGCAGCAGGACATACCGTCCCTTTGCAATCTCCATCGCCTGATTGTTCGCCGCCGCAAAACCGCGATTATCTTTATTAGCAATCACAATGACCTGGGGAAATTCCTGTCGGATCATGTCAACCGTACCGTCATGCGATGCGTTGTCGGTGACAATCACTTCAAATGCAATCTCATGTGTCTGCTCAAAAACCGAGCGTAAACAGTCTCGCAAAATATCACGGGTGTTCCAACTGACAATAATAACCGAAACATCAAGAGGCGGCATAAAGCTCTCCTTTAGACAAATAACAAGGCGACGGCTTTTTTCGTCTTTTTTTCACCACGGTCACCGTCCGACGTCGCAAAGCGGAAACGGCAGGCTCGCGTTCAGGCAGGCTTCCAATCATCGCCAATAATAAGTACCACAATAGCCAGGCCTGCCCAAAATAGGAAACACCGATAAACACACAGCAGTGAACCAGCAAACTGACTCCCAAGGCCCATGACAACCATAAACGGTAGCGATCATGGCGATAGGAACGACACAGCCGACCGACTTTGCGGAATCCGAAAATGATAATACCTACAAAACAGCATAGCGTTAAAAAGCCGCCTTTAGCGCCTTCATAGACATATTGATTGCACAAATCCTGAGCGCCCCAGAACCAGTGCGCCGTTGACCTGGTCCCCAGCACCGCCCATTCGTTAAAATTTGAAATAGCCGAATCAATCAGCATATAGCGAAAATAACTGGTGGACCCGCCCACGGCACTGACGCGCGAGATCAGATGCCAGACAGGTGCCTTCATCACCATATGCAAACCGACCAGGAGCAGAAAAATGCTCCAGCGAACTAATTGCATGTGACGGCGGAACAGGAAAAAGCCCGCACCGATCAGGGCCGCCCCCACGCCCATTACAGGCGTACTGGACGAACAGCAGACAACAATCAACAGTGATGACATCAATCCAAGAACTGCCATCACGCCGCTGGTCGATGATTTTCTCCAATAAGCACCGATTAACGGAACAAGTGACGCCCAGAAACACCCGGCAATAATCGGGTGCGAAAACGCGCCTTGACACCGGAGCCGACCGCTGCGAATCACCGTAATCTCCGGCACGCCGCCAAAGACAGAAAACAGATTACGCCCCGTTCGGTTTTCAAGGATAAAAAACAGCGCCAGCGGAATACTGATATAGATAAACCCCTGGATAATCCGGTCCACATCGGCCCACTGGCGAATCAAGCACCGGAATAAGAAATACATTCCAAACGCGTCAAACCCAAATCCAAGCCGGTTAACAAACGCCGAAGTTGTCCCCTGCTGGAGACTGTAAATCAGCATCGAACTCGCTGTCCAGAGCACCACCGCCGTATCCAGCGGCCTCCATTGAAAGTTCACATATTCTTTGCGAAGAATCAGTCGGGTCATGCCAAATAACACCATAATCCGCAGCAGATTAAAATCCATACCGGCGACGGTGATCTTTTGAACCGAAGAAATAAAACAGGCAATCACTATCATCGGAAGAACCGACCACCGCCGGGGAACTGTCAACATCATAATCCCCAGCAGCAAAACAGCAGCCAGCGCAAAGGGATGAATATTGGTGATATTCTGAAATTCAACCCCGCCAAAGCCCTCAATATTTCGAATATTAGGCCCCATGGTACTCCTGTTAAACCAATCAATACAATTGACGACGCTTACGAAGCTCTTTCACAAAAACCCGCTTGATCGTACTCAATACGGAATGCACTTTCTTTTTAAACGGCAGCTTCGCCCGCCACAATTGGAACAAATTAAACCCGGTATAGTCCGGCGTGGGAACCCCCATCGCTTTCAGTGTTTTCAGCCTTGACCACATGCCCGCCTGATAGACGTCTTGGCCGGGGCGGCATTGAGGCAGTATATCGGAACTGACGGATTCCGCTTCCAGATAACCGTCTTTTATCGCCTGCTCAACCATTGCCTTGCCCCGAGGCGTACGGGCAATAATCACCGAACGGCCCGGCTGATAATCCTCCACCGGCCGGTGCCAGGCATCCGCCACGGCAATATCCGCATATTCTCCGATATGGTCCGGACAGATATAACACCGCCACTGCCGGTACTTCTGTAACACCTCTCCCCATGATTGATCGTAAGTAAACTGCCGCTGCTGAATGAGTCCCTCACTGTCCCGATATTCCACGGTCGTCATCCCCGGCCAGCCTTTACCGCGATAACGCACCATCGTTACCGATTGCGGGTCTTCAATCCCCATCGCCTTAAACATCTGAAACGTCCCGTGCGTTGTCGGCGTTCCGGCACAGAAAAAGGCAATTTTCAGACCTGTTTTTTCCCGTAGTCCCGGCCGTAACTGTTCGGCTCGATGCACCGCCGCGACATCGCAGGGCTTGCCGACAAACACACAAGGCCCGTCCGCCTTTTCAATCAGATCCAAGCCGTCACAGGGACTTGCCGGGGCATAGCGCGAGCCTGCTCCGGACAGTAACTCCTCACGGTTCCGGCTGAAAACTGTCTCATTGAAATAGGGAATATCTTCCCGGCAGCGACTGTGCAGTGTGCCAGCCATTTGCTGTCGCTTTATGCAATGCAGCAACAGCAAATGGCTGGCACACTGCACAGTCG
>JANQGW010000237.1 GCA_028282905.1 Sedimentisphaerales bacterium
TATCCTTCGACGGCGTTATCGGTGATCAACGGATTGGCGTCAAACGCCGGTCCCCAGCTCAAGCCCGGTTCATACGGTGCCAGGTAAGTGCCCGGGATCACCTGCTGAGAGATGCCCGGACCGGACCAGGCGACCGCGAGGTTGTCACCACCCCCGCCTTCTTTCTGTAGAGCCATAATATAATAGACTGCTCCCGCGGTTAAGGTTATCGGGTCGGACTGCTGATCAGCGGGATATTTGTCCCATTCGCGAGAATTGGTCCATTTATTCCAGCCGGATATTTCAGCGATTGGCGAGGTGGCATTGGCTGGATCAGCATCGGTACTGAGCCAAAGTTCACTATTGTCATCACTGGCAATCCAGAAGGTGTAATCGCCGGTGGTCGGCGGTACCAGGAAACCGTGGATGCGCGTTCCGTAATTTTCTGCCCAGTTCGTTGGGCCTTCGAGGCTATTGATGATCTCACTGATATCCGGATTGTCCGGATAGTCACTGTCACTGGTCAGATTTGAGACATTTGAACCGCTGACGTTCAGCCAGGCTTCACGCGTGATGCCGCCCAGGTTGCCCCCGGTCGTAAACTGCCAGACAGGGCCGGCGATGATCGTGCCGTCTGCAGTGACCTGGTCAATGCGCCAGAAGTAGTCAGTATTTGCAGTTAATACATTTGTTTGATAACTGGCCTGGCTCTGGCGTCCCATATACTGCAGGGAGGCAATTCCCGCATTGGCAACACTATTGTAGCTGGTGCCCAAGTAGATATCGTTATTGACAGATCCGGCACCCATTGCCCATTGCAGTGTGGTTGCGGTAGGAACGCCCGCTGCACCGTTAAAGGGCCGGGGACTTTCAGCACCGCCGCCGGAGGCAATGTCCAGCACCTGCCCGGCGTTTAGGGCAATGCTGTAGATTCGCACGTCGTCCATGGCACCATCGAAATACCGGCTGCCGTTATCGTCACGACCGATAGATATCGTTCCATAGAACGAGTCCGGCGAGTGTGAAGCGATGCGTTCGACAGAGTTCAGAGTGCTGCCGTCATAGGTATAAAAGGTTACCTTGTCCGGCTCGATGACCATTGCGACAAAAGTCCAGACACCGCTGGGAGTGGACAGTCCGGAACTGTACCCGTAGTTGCTGTTGTTCCAGTGGTAGCCAAGCTCATTATTACTCTTGTAGTTTAAATTGGCGGCGCCATCGCTTCTACTTGAAATGATACCCGTGTATTCGCCTTGGGTGCCATTCGGTTTAACCCAGGCCGTGATGGTCACTGTGTTGCTTGCGAAGTTTACACCCGAAACGCCGATGTGATCATCTTCGCCGTCAAAAGTCAATCCTCCACTGTAATGCCCCGTTACAGAACTTGCGTCAAAGGTATTGTCTCCTTCCAGGTTGCCATGGTTGGCAAACGCCGTTGTGTCATAGGCGGTGGTACCGGTAGTTTCGTCCAGTGTTAAATGCAGGCGTGTCAGGTCGTTGGGTTTGATATCAACGATTACAACACCCGCTGCCGTTTGACCGGACGAGTCTTCGATTGTGTATATAAAGTAATCAATTCCTAAATAAGCCCCCGGAGCCGTGTAGATAAGTTCCTGGCCTTGCCGCGTGATTGTGCCTCCCTTTGCAGAGACCATGTCAAAAGAGTCTAAACTGATGGTTTCTCCATTAGCGTCATAGTCATTTTCCAGCACAGCAAAAGATAGCGAAGTGGTGATCGATTGAATGAACTCAGCCGCATCGAGTGCTGCATATGGAGCCATAGGAATTGTTGTATAGGTTCCTTGGTTATCGAGGTATGAAAATTTGTGATTACGATGATTGAAGACGCGATAGGCTTCACAACCCGAAAAACGTCCGGGGGCATTTCCGCCCATCAATCCGGCGCCTTCGGGGTTGTCGCCGATATAATGCCCCATATCCCAGTTATGTCCCATTTCATGGCGCCAGACAACATCAAATCGCCCGTCTGAGCCACCTCCCTGACTGACAGAGTAGCCGCTGCTGGTGGCAACAACGCCCACCCAGGCCAAACCACCGCCGATTTTAGATGGAGAAACGCCCGCAACCAAGTCTCGGTCTGCGTCGGTGTGATTATCGTTCCACTCTGTTCGGACTCTGCTAAGATAGTCCCCTTGGGTCAGGCCCGTATAGGGATCATGCGGCAGGCTTGCACGGATAATCACCCGGCCCAGATACGGCTGCAGTAAAACGTCTTTCATATAAATTGCGCGGACCAGACAGACGGAATATTCAATATGCTCGAATGTTTTGGCGATATTGCCTCCGCCGGGACCGTTGAAATAATCATAATCGGCGTCAACACCCACGTCAAAACCATACATGGTACTGCCGGCTTGTCCAGCGGAGACGCTTGGAGTGGAGGGGTATTTATAAGCTGTGAATATATCGATGCCGTAGTCCAGCGCACGGGTACTGACAACGGTATCGTCTGTTGTCCACCAGCTTACGCCGCGATCAAAGTACACAGCACCTCGAAATGTCCCATTATCAGCTAAAATGCCGCAAGCGATCGCACCTGGATATTCTTCCACGGTGCCGAGATAGGAGCGTTCTGAGACCGGAACGACAGGGTCATATCCTCCGGAACTGTTTTGTTTCCACAGTTCGAAATGATCCCCGCGAAGGTTTTCCTTGGTCAACTGCATTGTAATTGTTTCACCATTATATGTGACCGATTGTGTCCATGAGGACGGGGCGGCCAAAATAGGTGAACAACAAAGAGCAATGAAGAACATTCCTGTTAAAACGCACCTTGCACTTAAGTGTTCATGGGACTTAGATATCATTCTTTTTGTATCCTTTTAATTGAATTTTGACTTTGTCGAATGAATTTGTAGTAGCCATTTTATTCATTCATGATCGTTTGAATTTCATCCTGGGAGAGTACTCGATCATAGATTTTTACGTCATCGATGGAGCCCTGGAAGTAATTAGTGCCCATGAAATTACCGAGTTCCGCTGTTTCGTCGGTGCCGGTATTAACGACAATGTCAGAAAGGCTGCTGATGGTTTCTTCAATGCCATTGACATACAGTTTGGCGTTAGAGAGCATTCCATCAGTTTCGGGCTGCCACGTCACTGCAACATGATGCCAGGTGCCGTCGTTAACAACAGTCGAGCCATAGATATTACCGGCTTTAACCCGGACACTGATAACATTGTTTCTGACTCCGACGGCCCATTTCCCGCCATCGCTCAAGTCGCCCCAACTCATAATCTCTTCAGTGCCGGTTTTCGTGGTTTTGACCCAGACACTGCAGGTGCGTGCGGCCGTACCAGTGATGCCTTTGTAGCCGGTGATCTCGACGGCATCATCCACACCGTCAAACTGCAACGCACCATCAATTTGTCCATTTGTCGGCTGCCAGACGGGGGTGCTCTGAAGCTGTCCCGGTCGTTCAAATCGTGATTGGTCGGCAGCGGCGGTTCCGGTTGCCTCATCCAGTGGCAAGTGTAGATGCAGAGCAAAGGAGGCCAGTTGCTCGATTTCCGGGGCGGTCAACGCTCTGTCATAAATACGCACATCATCGATCAGCCCCTGGAAATAATTGGCG
>JANQGW010000025.1 GCA_028282905.1 Sedimentisphaerales bacterium
GGACTGATTCAAGAAAATATTTTCGCTCCGACTCTGAATACTTCGGATTGATGCCGGTAATTCGATGAATCAGTTCGTCACTGAATAGTATTATCTCAAGCTGTCCAGCCTTTGATATTTCATGGATGAAACGGATTCGCTTCGAATCGAATCCGTTAAATCCGGCGGCTGTAATCACTGTCTTCATTGTTGTTTCACCTTAATTTGAATTTGGAATCCACCGGGTACCGGCTCATCGGAAGCCACATACAGATACCCGCCGCCGCAGCCGGAATACATCGCCCCGGCATATTTTGACTGGTAAAAACTCAGCAATTCAACAAGATCAATATGAACCGTTGGGTGTTCTACTATATCCGGCATCAGTGCCTGCCAACACCGCATACATTCGTTCATAGATTCGCCAAACACCGCCAAATCCTTGCTGACAATACCGTCATAACAGTCTTTGCCCGACTGCCCCAAACGCTGTATCCATTCGGGAACAAGGTTCTTTCGTCCCAGTGGATGGTACCCATCCGGACGCGTATTGACCGGCAGCACATACAGATGATGCTCCAGCCACTCTGCGACATCCGGTTCATTGCATGACTCGACATGCTTGGTAAAGTAGCCGCCCTCATATTCATAATCATAATCCAGGCGACTGATACCGGGATAAACGATCCCGATCATGTCCTGTGAACCGGAAGGATCGGTTTTACCTTTGTTTTCTTCTTCATATAAGATACGAACAAGTTTTTCGGGATCTTCATCCGGCAGGCCACCGCCCCACAACTCCAAGGCAATCGAGCGTGTACTGCCGCAGATACCGGCACGGTCCATCCAGCGAAACTGTGGCTCGACCGCGGCCACCACCATTGAACCTGGAGGAGTTGGATTAAGCTTTGACATAAATGGCTGATCAATCCAACCGCCAGCCAAAGCTATGCGATATTGAATTTTCCCGAGAATGTCTGTAATGTCTTTTGCAACAGATTTCAAATCCATTCTCCCATAAAATGATTTTCCAATTAATTCTCAATTTGATAACATGCCTGATTCATTTCACAGATGCCGGAATCAGTGATCTCTGCAACGTTATTGGCCGAAGTCCATTTGAATCGATAATCACCTTAATGTCATAAGATTTCTCCGCTTCAAAGCAGGCATCGCTAGTCAGTTCGATAGAAGTCTTTTGGTAAGGTTTAAGTGACGGCACCTTACCCGCGGCAATGATGTCTTGACCGCTTTCAATTCTGATCGGAGTAATCTCAGAGCCAACCTGGCCAAAGTTCTGCACCTGTACTTCAATAGTATAACCATTTTCTGTTTTCTTAAATACCGGAGGAATGGTTGACAATGCCGGTTCAATATAGCTCAGCCACGGTAGGCGAGCATATCCAAAGAGCAGTTTTCCCTTGGTGGTTTTTCCGAGTAGTTTTGCGGCAAAGTTATTTTCGGTAATACCGTGTCCTGTCGCGTCAAAAGTAATTATTAAATCATCTCCCGCCGGCTCTGTTTTAATTGCCCTGGCACCTCTGCCAAAATTGACCTCTTCTGAAGCTCCAAACCGCAATGACTCGATGTCCATGTCCGTGTACGGATTAAAATCCTTCTCCGCGGAAACTTTAACACGAATACTCTTGGTATCTGCTGTAATCTTCTGCTTGTCAAGAATCGTCAAAAGCCTGCCAACAGCCAACGGAATACAGATATGTTTGGAGCTGTGTTTGTCATTGGCTTTGTCCTGTTTTTTGGGAACGTCTATTACCGCAAAATGTGCCTGTGTGGCTCGACCGTACTCATCCTGAAGGACTTTAATACGCTCATATTTGTACCAGTCAACAACCGTTCCGTCTTCATATCGGGCAAGACCGGGTAGATAGGCCTCGCCGGGTTCGACCTTCCAATCGATTCCGTCCTTGGATCTCAGGTAGTAAGCAATACGCCCATACCAGTCATTCACGATCAGGTGATACTGTACATTTGTTCGCCAAACAACGGGATCTTCAAACGCTCCTTCGACCGGAGGATAAACTCGTTTATCGGTAACCTGCTGGTAAGGGCTGATGCCCGTTTGGCTCAACCAGACGCCGCCGCCGCGACAGACCATCAAATAGGATCCGTCTTCACGCTGTGCAAACGTCAGGTTTGAAAGCCCTTCAATAATACGCCTGCCACGAGGCTCAAACTGAAACTTTTTATACTTCCAGGGTCCGTTCACCGTATCAGCAATGTAATAGCCGTTCATCACATAAACAACGTATCGACCATCTGATAATCGAAATACTTCAGGGTTGTGGCCCTTGCCAAGCGTGTCCAACACCCGGTACGAACCCAAAGAATCATCGGAAACCGCATGAACCACCTCAGACCAGGGCCACTGCATATGACCTTTGGGTGAATTCTCAGCCCAGCGGCAGACATAAAGGTGGTATCTGCCGTCCTTAGCCAGTTTGGCATTGCCGCCCCAGTAGGACCACTCGTTATCCTCAAGACCATTATCAATATAGCGTGGAACGACATTTTCTGCACCCCATGTATCGCTGGTGAGATTCCCCTGGCAAGGCATTGGCAGGAATCGATCCATAAAACGCCCCCCATAGACGAGATTTTCCCATTCTTTAGGACGTTCGCGTTCTGCACTAAGCGCAGCAGCCTCCGAAATGAACACAGCACACATCAACCATATAGCTAATTCAAGATTAAATTTCATACAAAACCCTTTCTGCTCAAACAGATAAGCCATAAATCATGTGCATTTTTTACCTGCAATCAATCTGCATCCTTAAAGAACTCAAGATCCCAAACATTCACGGCCTCCCATTCTTTGGCATTATTACACCCCAGAAGTACGTGGTATACACCCGGCTTGTCAATCTCAAAAATGCCGATTTCAACTCTTTTAGCATCCGCCCAACCGGTGGTTTTAGGTACAGTAAATGCAGCTGACTGATCATCAATGCTGAGTTTCAACTCTGAACTTCCCGATGCCGCGGCAAAATGACCCAGCACACGGTATCGCCCGGCATAAGGAATGCGAACGAGCCAATGCACTGTGTCCTTTGGATGATTCCAGCCGCCGATGTTCAATTTATCGGTCAACATCTCTGTAATTTGATCACCATCAATCGTGGCTTTCTCTGCGGTTAAAGTCGCCTCAGGAATCACTGACAACGGGTCAAGCGCCAAGTTGAAACCTGTCAGCTTGAAAACATAAGCATGCTCACCAGGCAGATGAGAAGGATCGACTTTGAGAGTTTGGATCGTCAGCTTTTTGTTGTTCACTTGATAGGGAATAAAATCATTAAACCCAAGAAGTGAAACAGTCGCCTCTGAAGAAGGAATTTGGTCAACGACTACCGTTTTAAGATCAATTTCCTTTTCCGGCCAGCCCAGGCAAATCACATATAAATGCCTGCCGTCTTTGCTCCGCGTAAAGCGAATATCCTTTGAGGTATAATCCACTTTCCCCACGAAATGACCGCCCTTTTTCATGCGGGTCGGTCCCTCACCATAAATTTCCCAAGGACGTGTTCCGTAGATCGCCTCGCCATTCACGCCCAGCCATTGTCCAAGCTCCAGCAGCACTTTACGCTGATCCGCCGGGATTGTACCGTCTGCCTTAGGTGAAATGTTCAGTAATAACTGACCATTTTTACTGACAATGTCAACCAGTGTATGCACCACGGTCTTTGTCTTTTTGATCTTCAGATTGTCCGTATAACACCAACTACCCCAACTCAAAGTATCGTCTGTTAACCAGGTATATTCTGTCAGATGGTCAGCACGCCCTTTTTCAAAATCCTCAACAGCGACAGAATGCGGCATATCTTTCTGTTTACAAGTTACCACAACATCGCGGCCCCATGACTTTGCCTGATTGAAATAGTATGCCAGAAATTCCATCTGTACCTCCTCAGGAATTTCGTCCAGCCACGAATCAAACCAGATCAAGTCAGGCTGATATTTGTTGATTACCTCAGCGAGCTTGCCTTTCCACATATTCAGAAATTTCTCACGCGGCATATAACCATAGAGAAATGCGTGCTTGTCATTGTTGAGGAGCGAGGTATAATCTTTTCTGACCCCTTCGTAATGCCCCACCCATCGACCGGGCTTGATTTCCCACAGGCTGTTGCGTGCGTGATGAAATGTTGCAATGAATTTCATCCCCCGTTTCTTCACAGCCTTTTCCATTTCACCCGTAATATCTCGTTTCGGCCCCATATCCATCGCATTCCACGGCGTCAATGCGCTGTCCCACATAGCAAAGCCGTCATGGTGCTCAGCCACCGGACCGGCAAAGCGCGCGCCGGCTTTTTCAAAGAGGTCAGCCCATTCTTCAGCATCGAATTTATCCGCCTTG
>JANQGW010000053.1 GCA_028282905.1 Sedimentisphaerales bacterium
CACCCAAATTCAACCGAAAGATAAAAAAGGACGGCCGCGATTTTATCATCCATTTGAAAGCGGGCCAGACGCTCACCGGCAAACTGCCCAAGCCGGACAATCTGCCGCCGCAGCCGGAAATCTCAAAAGAAGTTGAAAAACGTCTTGAGCGAATCAATGACCTTACGGAAAAATAATAACAACTTTACAAAAAACTGAAATCAACATCATACTTTTCAGACGGATAAGAACCGAACTGATGGGGAACGACTGCCGTCAAGCCCTGGTCTTAATTTTTGGTTCAAGGGAACTTAAATGTAAATACAGCGATTGATAACAATGGCCGTTTCATCTTTCCAGCCTCCCATAATGGTTTTCCTTCAATTTCTCCGATAGGTTGATTATATCTAAGATGGACAGGGCCAATCAAGGGCAAAGATGGAAAATGTCCATATTCTGTCCGCAATTAAATATAGTTGCGGACATGGAGAATAAGGAGATTCTGATTATTGGGCTGATATGGCTTTTGGCTCTGATATTTGCCGACGGGAGGTCTTTCACCAAAGTCCCCAGTTTGTTTCATATAATCGCCATCATTATTTAAGGCATACATTTGGCAGCCTGTTAGCGGCAAGCGGGATTCATCCGAAAACGGCTCAGGAATTGATGTGGCATTCAGATAATAATTGACCATGAGCCGTTATACCCATATTTTCACAGAACAGGGACAGGCGGCTATAGATAAATTACCCTGCTTTGGGCCTGTCAAAAAATCGCAATGAGCCGGAGCTACCGGAACCGATGGAAAAGCAGTGGAATCTCCTTACAACCCAGTTTACAATAAACTTACAAATACTTTTGGGTCATGACTACTTGAGAGGTCTTTTTTTGAACTCATTGAGTAGTCTTTTATTTGGCAATGACATTATGACTCAGGCGAAGCAGAGCGGGGCGACCTGAGAAGCTATAAACCCTTAGAAGGTGGTCAATTAGGCGCAAAAAAAGAGCCGATGTCATCATCTGACACCGGCTTGGATTGCCAGTGGGCCGGGCTGGATTCGAACCAGCGAAGGCTCGCGCCAATGGGTTTACAGCCCATCCCCTTTAGCCACTCGGGCACCGACCCTAACAAGAAAGAGCATTCTACCGATCCGAAAATCGATTTCAACAAAAAAACCTCTATTTCCGTAGAAAATCCTGTTTTTAAGTAAAAAACAACCATTAAACGAGCCATTTAAACTGCTGGGCACCCGAAATAGCGGTTATGTTTTGCGCAAGGCGATTTTTCCGGACCTTTTTCAAAAAGAGCTTGACATTACACAATATTTCGCTATAAATAGACGTATCCTGTCAATAGATATAATTGTGAAATCGCCATAATGGCGGGTTGATGTTTTCTTGTAGGGGAGAAAATGAGACAGTTTCACAGCATATCGTTTCGATGCCAGCGCTTCTTCCCTATTCATTTCTTTGATAGCGTATTGATCGACTTATCCCCGCCTTAATTTTCTACATTCAATTTAAGGAGATCAAAAATGAAAACGCAATTACTGCGGTCTGTTTTGTTTTACGTACTGCTGGGCTGTTGCGGCAGTCTTTACAGTTCGGAAATCCTGCTCTATCCTGTTGAGGACATGGAAATTACTTACAGCTATGACACCTCAAACCCTACGGTCGCCTCCGATGGTCAATGGTGGCCGCACGTCCGTTGGACTCCCAGTCCTCCCCTTGAAGATCAATTTGTATGTGAATTTGATGTGTCCTCACTTGCCGGAAAACCGATTGCTTATGCCGAAGTCTGCCTTTATGTGGAAAATTCAGCCGCGATGGACGCGATTCGCCTGGAAACATGGATATTTGAAGGTAACGGTTTGGTTCAAAGCGACGATTATGACGCCGGAGATGTACTGGTGGGCACCTGGGCATGGGACAGTTCATCTCCCGGTTCTGAGGAATCATTGATACAGCAGCATTTTCGCTTCAATGTTACCGAACAAATTAAAAAACGCGATGGACACTTCGTTGGTGTTAACCTCCGCCTGGCAGGTGAACGGGATGACTTTAACGGCAATGTCTTTAATACGGCCGGAACCACTCACTGGCTTGCAATTGCCGCGTCTGAAAACACAGTTGAACTGCGCCCGTGTCTGAAAATTATCCCAATGCCCGCACAGGATTCGACCTGCTGGCAGATGAAACAGAAAGATATCCACAACACCGGTCGCGCTGCGGTTGCGGTTGCCGCTGACCGAATGAATGACACGTTCTTTGATACAATCATCTGGCAAAAACGCTCCGGCGGTGGAACCGGGTCGTTTTACGGAACCGGTATGATCTACTACGACGGAGTCGGTCCGGACGGTACAGATGTAACGCTTTGTGCCAATACATGGCCAAACCATGTGACCTGTGTGGACCGGCATACCGGCAAACTCATCTGGCAGGATACAACCACCGGCGGTGACACCATCGGCCGTACAACGCAGGCTTTTTCAAATGACGGCACAACCGTCTATGCATCGCAGGATTCGATAGCTGCCGGACACCGATGCATCGCCTTTCCAACGGTGGACGGCCCCGGAACCAGCGGAGCCAATGTCCGCGGTAACGGTGCCGATACTGACCCGACACATCTTCAGTATATGTCGCCGACCATTGCTCCTGACGGGCGAATTTTTCTGCACAAATGGAGTGAAAAAGTCTATGCCGGCGCTGACAATGGGACACTCATCCAGGAAGTTTGGGCTTCTGCCGCAAGCAACAGTGTTGGCCAGGGAGATACGGCTCTCTATGATGATGAAGGTACACTCAAAGTCGTTCAAACCGGACGCAGTGGCAGGATTTCCGTCTTTGACGGAACCAGCGGGGCAGAGTTATGGTATGTCAACACTTATGCCGGGACCGATGCCAGCCCTACGGTGGATCCAATTAATGGCAATATCTACGTGCCGGGCGGATTTAATCGTGAGCTGTTCATCATCGGCTTGGACATCGACGGCAACGACCTTTGGGATGAGCGGAAAATTCTGCTCAACGACTCCGAAAGTGACCCGAATGAACTGGAAGAGGCCCGTTCAACCGGCTGTCTGAGCCACGATGGGCGAACCTTTTATTTCCAGTCCGCCGGTCCGCAGGCAGGGGGCAAGTTGTATGCCATTAACACTGCCGATGGGGCGGTTAAATGGACACTCGAAACAAACAGTTGGCGGCAATATGACAATCCGTGCTCGTCGCCCATTGTTACGGAAAACGGTGTTGTTATCGTCGGCAATAATTATTCCGGGCAATATCTTGCCGTGAAAGATAACACAACACACGGAACGCTGCTGGATACCTTCGACGTTGAGCCGGAATGGAACGGCTCGACAACACTCGCTTTGGCATCTGCCTCTTTATCGCCGAACGGAATGCTCTATTTACCACTACGGGCACTTTGGACGGCAAGTAACGGTGATGGTGAAACACCTGATGGCTCAGCGGGATATTTCTTGACAGCTTTCGATTTAGTCGGTTGTGACGGCCCGATTGTCGGTGATTTTGACGGCAATTGTAAAGTCAATCTGGTCGATCTGGCCAAATTTGCGGAAAACTGGATGTTCTGTAATATCGTCCCGGCCCTACGCTGTGAGGATTAGGTTTCTTTGAAGAAGCGTGTAGTGTCTTCAAAAAAAGCAGTCCGCTTAATAAAAGCGGATTGCTTATAAAGTCACTGTCAAATATAATTTTAGCTTACCACTTGCCGGTTTTACGCATTTCAGCCGGCGGATAGTCCTTAAGACATTCTTCAGTCTTGGCCAGTTCCTCATCCGGCAGGTAATAAGGAGCCAGTTTGCCTGTCAGGTATGCTTCATAACCCTTCAGGTCCATCAGGCCGTGGCCGCTGTAGTTAAACAGGATGGTCTTTTCCTTGCCTTCTTCCTTGGCCTTTTTCGCTTCCTGAATCGCACAGGCGACGGCGTGGCTGGTTTCGGGAGCACAAATCGTGCCCTCAGTGCGTGCCCAGGTCAGGGCCGCCTCGTAGCATTCAACCTGGTCAATCGCACGCGGGTTATGCAGGCCTTCAACCACACACTGACAAACCAGCGGAGACATGCCGTGATAACGCAGACCGCCGGCGTGAATGGGCGGCGGCACAAACGCGTGCCCCAATGTGTACATGGCCATTAACGGCGTCGTACAGGCGGTATCGCCAAAGTCATACGCAAACGGCGCTCGAGTCAGTGTCGGACAGGCCGTTGGTTCACAGGGAATAATTTCAATCTCAGCGCCGTTGATTTTGTCCTGCGTGAACGGGAATGCCAGACCGGCAAAGTTACTGCCGCCGCCGGCACAGCCGATAATGACATCCGGCTTATCAATGCCGACGCTCTTAAGCTGAGCCTTCGCTTCCAAGCCAATAATTGTCTGATGCAGCATAACATGGTTGAGTACACTGCCTAATGAATAGCGAGTCTTACCGCTCGGGTCGGTGACCGCCTGCTCGATGGCCTCGGAAATTGCGATACCGAGACTGCCGGGCGTATCGGGCATTTCTTCGAGAATTTTTCGTCCCGCGTTGGTTTCTTCACTCGGACTGGCCACACAGTTACCGCCCCAAACCTGCATCATGAGTTTACGGAACGGTTTTTGGTCAAAGCTGATGCGAACCATAAAGACCTTGCATTCCAGCCCAATCAAGCTGCACGCAAACGACAGGGCAGAACCCCACTGGCCGGCACCGGTTTCGGTCGTCAGACGCTCAATGCCAAACTGCTTATTGTACCATGCCTGCGGCACCGAAGTATTAGGCTTATGGCTGCCGGCAGGGCTGGTGCTTTCATCTTTGTAATAGATTTTCGCGGGTGTATCCAGAAAACGTTCCAAGTAAACCGCACGCCGCAGCGGTGCCGGGCGCCAGCGATACAGGATATCCAGCACTTCTTCGGGAATATCAATCCAGCGTTCCGTGCTGACCTCCTGTTCGATCAGGTTCATCGGGAACACCGGTGCCAGCATATCCGGCGAAACGGGATTTCCGTCCGGTCCCAGAGGCGGCAGCATAGGTGTCGGTAAATCCGCGGCAATGTTATACCACTGCTTCGGGATATCTTGTTCGTTCAGCAGAATTTTTCTATCCATCTTGGTCTCCTGTATTGAGATACTGTTTACTGACAGAATTTGGGTCTTTGAGGATTTTAGCGCCGCGGGTGATCTTGCACAGGCTGATGCCCAATTCGGCGGCAATCTGGCGCTGAGAGGTGCCCTCTACGAGCATTTCCATGAGTTGCCAACGCAGCGACAAGTCTTTTTGTTCGGCGGGGGTTAAAATCTCCTTCAAAAAGCGCATCATCTCGTCCGGCTGATCAATCGTACATAAAACGGAACTGATGCCCCCCAAACAGGACGCTTGTTTACTTTTTTTGTTTCTATGCATAGAAGTATCGTATAAAAGACAGGTTAAAATGTAAAGTCAAAAATTGATAATCAATGGCAATATTCGCAAATAACAGGCGAAAACAGTAGAAGTCATCCCAAAACCTGCTTTGCGGTTGAAAATGAGGTTTTGGGATGGCTTCTAATTACCACTTGATGCGGATACCTTTTTCGCGGGCTTCACCAGCCCATTGTTTAATCTGCTCCAGAGCCATTTGCAGTTCTTCACTGCTTTCGATCAGATTTTCATACAACCGCCCGTCATTGATCAGCTTGCCGGCAGAACCCTCGCCGGATTCAATCTTCGCGATGACCTGACGCATCTCAGACAGTGCGCCTTCAAGCTGCTCAGCAACAGCACCGATCTGCGTGCCGAGCATATCAACCTTCTCGGTGCTTGTATCAGAAAAACGTTCAATCGATTTCAGCGTTTCGCGGGCCTGGGCCGTTGCCTCTTCGACGTTGGCAAAGGTATTTTTCAGATGTGACTGGTTTTCCTCGTCTCCGACAATCAAATTCACGTTGTCGGCCAACGCTGCGATGGAATCAACCAGGTGCTCTATTTTCTCCTGTACATCTGGCGGGAAAAACTCATTTGCCGTGCCGATACTGCCGTAGAGCTTCATCCCATCTTCCAGGAACACATCCGTCTTTTCGATGGAAGTATCACGCAATTCGATATGACTGCTGCCTAAGCTCTTTTTGACAATCACAATATCTACGTCACTCGGGATAGTAATATAATCCTTATCGATTGAGAGGGTAACATTAACTTTATGTTTTTTTCGCCCCTGATCACCGTCAATGGTTTCGGGTTGGGCAACGTGCATTACACGGCCGATTTCAGCCCCGCAAAACTTCACCGGTGTGTCTTTCTGGATGCCGGGAACTTCCGGAAATTCAACCATGACTTTAAATGAGTCAAATTTGCTGACAAACAGGGGTAAATCACGAAAAACAGCCAACATAATGACAAACAGGGTAAATCCAACGACAACAAACAGCCCCACCACGATATTCTGCCTTCTTTGCTTTGTTTGATAATCGGCCATTACCCTAATTCCTTTAGCTTACTATGTTTAACTTTATTCACCCCTTCAGGGTGCCTCGTTCAATAAATAATTCTCGTATCGCCCGCAGCGGATAGCCGCTTTGGTTGAGTTTTCGTATCAGACGGATACGTTCAATCGCCTCCGCGTCAAACATTCGCCGACCTGACGGCGTTACTTCCGTCGGCTCCAGCAAACCCACCATCAGGTAGTATTGCAGGCTTTGCTTGGAAACGCCGGCTTTTTCAGCCGCCTTGCCAATCGACAGCAATTCCTTACTTTTTGCCTTAGATGTCGTATCCGTTTTCCGCTGCAAACCGCTGCAACTCCAACACAGGTATCAAATCATTCAGGACGCTGTAAACGTCCTTTTTGACGTAAAATCTCAATCATCGCCAGTACCCGGCTTTCAACATCATCAAATTGAAGACGCTGAGCCTCGTTTTCTTTGCCGGACAAGTTCCGTTTATCCTTTCTTTTCGGCATTTTTTGGGTAAAAATTAAGACATAGTCAAATCCTGCGGGGATTTCATACTGACGCAGGCGAAAAACTTCCCGGCCGAGCCGCTTGAGTCGATTTCTCGCGACAGCTCCGCCGCAGGCCCGGCCGACCGAAATGCCGAAACGCGGTAATTTAATATCGTTTGGTGCCGCATAAAGGCGCATTATCCCTTTGCAGACAAAGCACTTATATGTTAGCACGTCACGGAAGTGCTCGCTGGAGACAATACGCTGAGATTTTCTCAAAAAATACCGGCTCAATCCATAAACCCTTTAAAACGGCAAAAGCTGATATATTCAATTACACTATCGACTTCTTTTGTACTGTAAATGTAAAGATTTAGCAAGAAAGGATTTAGAAAGATCTCGGCAATTAAAAATTGCTTTTTTGGGCGTTATAGAGCGTAAACGGCATTGGCAAATCCATATTTTTAGTAGCTCAGCCGAACTTCGCGCCCTCAAAAAAAACTGATAAAACCATTGCAAAGCCTTATACATCTCGGTATAAGTGGGGGTTTGTCCGTATAAGCGAAACACATATTGAATTGATTATGGTAATTTAAAATGATTTTAACACAAATACTCCAGCCTACATGTATAAAAGCCCCTCTTGAGGCAAAAAACAAAGAAGATGCCATCGAAGAACTGGTCAACTGCCTGACGGATAACAATCTGCTCAGTGACCGCGGCGAAGCGTTTGAAGCCGTTATCGCCCGCGAACAGACCCGCAGTACCGGTATCGGTTCTGGCATTGCAATTCCACATGGCAAATGCAGTGCCGCCAAGGAACTGGTCATGGCTATGGGGATCGCAAGCGATCCGATCGAATTTGAAAGCATCGACAACAAGCCGGTTTCGATTGTGATTCTGCTGGTTTCGCCGCCGGACCAGACCGGTCCGCACATCCAGGCACTGGCCCGCATCAGCCGACTGATGCTGGATGAACAGTTTAAGAGCCAACTGGAAAAGGCGACAAGCCCCGAAGATGTGTACGACCTGGTCAGTACCAAAGAAACGGAATAAATCCAAAAGGGGAGCGTGTCAAACGCTCCCTTTTTTTATATCCTAAAAACTCACTGCACCTCCGTGTAATGAGTTGTGAAAAACAGGATTAAAACAAACCCGGCTGAGAAAAGTTGGGTAAAAAACCGTTTTCTTTTAGCAGTTCCTGATAGTCATTTCTTGTGAGCCGTTGATAATCCGGCAGGGCGGTGGTGGTTTGCCAATTCCAGTAGTCATCATAGTCCAGTACGCGCGGATCAAGCTTGTCTTCTTTCAGCGGCCCACAAACAGACTGGATACTGCTGGACGCGTCGGTTTCGATGGCAAACAGTTGGCAGGATTGTGTGTGACGATAAATGGATTTCATTGAGTTACTATGGTCCTGTATCAAGCTGGTATAATGAATAATATTGCGTATTTGGTCGTTCCCGAGATAATTTGTCATTCCCGCGCAGGCGGGAATCCAGACGTTACAGCAGGCAAAGCGAAGTTGATTTTGACAATAGAGCAGCAGTCTTTAGGTGTCCACAAAACAACGCCGGAGACGAATCCCCGGCGTTATTGATTCAGCGTTTCTTAGCCAATCTTGGCGACGCATTCAATTTCCACCTTAACGTCTTTGGGCAGGCGGGCGACTTCGACTGTGGCTCTTGCCGGCTTATGATCGCCAAAGAATGAGGCATACACGCCATTCATTTCAGCAAATTCTCCCATGTCTTTGAGAAAGACCGTTGTCTTAATGACCTTGTCAAGTCCACTGCCGGCTTCCTTGAGGACTTCGGAGAGGTTCTTGAGCACTTGGGTGGTTTGCTCGGCGACGGTTTCGCCGGCCAGATCCATCGTTTCCGGCACCAGCGGAATCTGGCCGGAGCAGAATACCAAATCGCCCACGGCGACGGCTTGTGAATAAGGACCAATAGCTTCGGGAGCCTGTGTTGTCTGAATAATCTTCATGCTAAATAATCTCCTGATGGTTAATGTTAACTGAGAAACAGTTGATAAGCCGGGTTATTCTCTTCCCGAACGAATACATAATGGGCCTGCTTCATGCGGGTTTCAAAATCTTTGCGTCGATTCGGCGGGATCTGGATGCCGATAAATACATACCCGTATGCGCCGCCGGTTTTGCGGTAATGGAACAGGGAAATATTCCAGTCTCGCTCCAGCAGTGTCAAAAACCGCTCCAGTGCTCCCTGACATTCGGGGAACTCCAGACGATACAATACTTCGTTTTTCATGCCGCCGGAGTGTCCGCCGACCATGTGCCCGACATGCATCTTGGCCATTTCATTGTTCGACAGATCCTCGATGGAAAACCCTTCGCTGCGCAGACTTTTTATCAGCTTGCCGGTATCGGTGTTACGGCCACTGACACGAATGCGGGAATAAATCGTTGCAATCGAGTCCGGCTCATAACGATAATTGAACTCAGTGATTTCATGTTTTTGCAAGGCTTTACAGAAACGTTTCAGAATGCCGGGAGTGTCCTCGACAGACGCGGCCATAATGACTTCCGTCCGTTCACCAATCTCATAACGCTCGGAGATATATCGGAGCCGTTCAAAATTCACATTTGCCCCGGAGCCGATCGCCAGCAGTGTTTTATTGCGGAGACGTCTCTGCCTGACATAATTTTTCAGCCCGGCAACCGACAGGGCACCGGCCGGTTCGGAAATCGACCGTGTGTCATCAAAGACCTCTTTGATGGCCGCACAGATTTCATCGTTGCTGGCGGTGATGACCTCATCGACGCAGGTCTTGGCAATACGAAACGGTTCTTTACCGATTTTTGAAACCGCCACGCCGTCGGCAAAGATGCCGACTTTCGGCAATGTGACACGTCGGCCTTTTTCCAACGCCGCTTTCAGACAAGCCGAATCCTCCGCCTCAACACCGATGACTTTAATCTCCGGCCGCAGATATTTAATATACGCTGCAACGCCGGCAATCAATCCGCCCCCGCCAACAGGGACGAAAATCGCGTCAATCGGCTCAGGATGCTGGCGGAGAATTTCCATCCCGATGGTTCCCTGACCGGCGATGACATCGACATCGTCATACGGATGAATAAAGACATACCCTTTATCCGCGGCAATCTGCTTGGCATGTTCGCAGCACTCGTCAAAACGCTCCCCATGCAGAACAACTTTACTGCCCCGGCGTTTGACAGCCGCGACCTTAATCTGCGGGGTTGTCTTGGGCATGACAATCGTTGCCTGAATTTTCAGCTTCTGGGCGCTGATGGCTACTCCCTGAGCGTGATTGCCCGCCGAAGCAGCGATAACACCTCGTTCTTTCTGGCGAGCCGATAGCTTGGCGAGCTTATTGTAAGCCCCGCGCAGCTTAAACGAAAATACCGGCTGCAAATCCTCGCGCTTGAGCAGAATCCGGTTGTCCTGACTTTCACTCAGCAGCGGCATCGCATGAATCGGCGTTTCCACGGCCACATCATACACCGAGGCCGCTAATATGCGTTTTATATATTGACTGGGCATTGAACGGGTATCCTAAAATCGTGTCGGTTCTCGACAATCCGCAACAACCCCCTTAGCCTATGGAGTTTGCCGCGGATTGTCAAGCCGAACTGCCGGCGGGAATTAGATTTTTTCAAACTCGAACCGTTGGCCGGTTCCGTCGATACGCAACCGGTCGCCTTCAGCGATCTTTCCGGCGATGATTTCTGTGGCCAGCTTGTTTTCCAGCCGCTGCTGAATGACGCGTTTCAGAGGCCGGGCACCGAATGCCGGGTCGTAGCCCTCGTCGATAAGCTGCTTCTTCGCCGCATCGGTAAATTCAACAGCTAACTGGCGGTCCTTGAGCCGTTTGGCAAGGTCATCCAGTTGAATCTCCACAATCCGGTCCAGGTTTTCCCGACTGAGCGTATGGAAAATAATCGTTTCATCGATCCGGTTCAAAAATTCCGGCTTGAAATACTGCCGCAGGGCGTCCTTAACGTGAGCTTCGATTTCCCAGTCGGCACCTTCCTGCTCGCTCAGTTCCAGAATCTGCTGGCCGGCGAAGTTGCTGGTCATAATAATCACGGTATTCTTGAAATCGACCGTCCGGCCCTTGCCGTCCGTCAACCGTCCATCGTCAAAGACCTGCAGCAGCACATTAAACACATCCGGATGGGCCTTTTCAATTTCATCCAGCAGGATGACCGAATAGGGCTTGCGGCGAACCGCCTCAGTCAGCCGGCCGCCTTCCTCATAACCCACATAGCCGGGAGGGGCGCCGATCAGCCGGGCCACGCTGTGCTGTTCCATAAACTCGCTCATATCAATGCGAACCATGCTGTTTGGGTCATTAAACAAAAAATCGGCTAATGCCTTGGAAAGTTCCGTTTTGCCTACGCCCGTCGGCCCGAGGAATAAAAACGTTCCAATCGGCCGGTTCGGGTCGCCCAGTCCCGCACGGCTGCGCCGAATGGCATTGCAAATCGCCGCAACCGCCTCATCCTGACCAACCACCCGACCGCGGATGTCATTTTCCATATTCATCAGCCGCTGTCGCTGACCGCTGACAAGACGTGTTACCGGCACACTGGTCCACTTACTGACCACCTGGGCGATCTGCTCTTCGGTTACTTCGTTATGAATCATCGCCGAACCATTAGCCTTGGCGACGATTTCCTCGGCTTCTTTTAACTGCTTCTCAAGACTTAAAATCGTCTCATATTTCAGCCGGGCCGCCCGTTCCAGTTCACCTTGTCGCTGAGCATCTTCAAACTCCGTCTGGGCGTCGGTAATTTGCTCTTTGAGCGATTTCACCTTGTCGATCGAGCCGCGTTCAGTTTCCCAGCGTACCGACAGGGCGGTATCTTGCTCTTTCAAATCTGTCAGTTGCTTTTGACATTTTTCAAGCTGTTTGGCACTGGCCTCATCAGTTTCCTTTTTCAACGCTTCCCGCTCGATTTCCAGTCGCATGATTTCTCGGCGGATATTATCTAGTTCCGTCGGCAGTGAGTCATTTTCAATGCGCAGCCGCGACGCTGCTTCATCCACCAGGTCAATCGCCTTATCCGGCAGGAACCGGTCGGAAATATAGCGATTTGACAGGGTGGCCGCAGCGACCAGAGCCGAATCGGTAATCCGCACACCGTGGTGGGCGTCATAGCGGTCTTTCAGCCCGCGCAAAATCGCAATGGTTTCCTCAACATTCGGCTGATCGACCATCACCGGTTGGAAACGCCGCTCCAAAGCCGCGTCTTTTTCGACGTATTTTCGGTACTCGTCCAGCGTCGTCGCGCCGATACAGCGCAGGTCGCCGCGGGCCAGCGAGGGCTTAAGCAGGTTGCCCGCATCGACCGACCCTTCCGTTTTGCCTGCCCCGACAATCGTGTGCAGTTCGTCAATAAATAGGATTATCCCGCCATCGGAAGCGGCCACTTCCTTGAGCACCGCCTTGAAACGGTCTTCAAATTCGCCGCGGAATTTTGTGCCGGCAATTAACGCCCCCATATCCAGCGCAATCACACGTTTGTTCTTCAAAACCGCCGGCACGTCGCCGTCCACGATGCGCTGGGCCAATCCTTCGGCAATCGCTGTCTTACCCACGCCCGGTTCGCCGATCAGTACGGGGTTATTCTTTGTTCGCCGGTTCAGCACTTGCATACACCGGCGGATTTCTTCGTCCCGTCCGATTACCGGGTCAAGCTTGCCTTTGCGAGCCATCTCGATCAGATCAATGCCGTAACGTTCCAACGCCTTGTATTTGCTTTCCGGGTTTTCATCGGTGACTTTACTACCGCCGCGAATATCCTTAATTGCTTTTTCGATTTGCTCCAAGCCAATGGAATTGACGCTGAGAATCTCCTTGGCATCGCTCTTAATATCAGCCAGCGACATCAGCAGATGCTCAATACTCAAGAATTCATCCCCCAGCTTGTCGGCCTTATTCTGCGCATCCAGCACTACCTGCCCAAACGCCGGGTCCGGCATAATCATTCCGCCGGACTGACCGGTCGCCAGCCGGTTCAATTCGCTGTCGGTCATTTCCTTGATCCGATCGGCATTGGAACCGATCTTCTTCAAGATCATCACCGTCATACCTTGTTCATCGTCGAGCATCGCATGCAGCAAATGCAGCGTCGAAACCACCGTATGCTGGCGACCCATAGCCAACTGCTGACTGGTCGCCAGCGCTTCCTGCGCCTTCAATGTAAATTTATCAAATTGCATCGTATCAAATACTCCTTTCAAAAGATTATTATATCACTGAATATTTATTATGGCAAAACGCGTGCCTAAATTGAGGAGAGTTCTATAAGCCCTTTTAAAATAATGAAATATAGTTTCCTAGGAAATATTGTCTGTCAATATGGCAGGGCGATGATTGACAGGAAATGCAATACAGGGTATAGTTAGTCCTATACGGTTAAAATGAGGGAAGGAAAGATAATCATGAAGGCATTGGCGATTTTGGGCAGGATGATTGATAAATGTTGGTTCATTATCGCTTATATTCTTTCAACCTATTTATTCTATCTTCCCTGGCTGCCGTTTTGGCGAGAAAGCTTTCAGGATGATAATGGTGTGACTGTCATGCTGGCGACTGTGATGGTTTTTCTTAGCCCGCTGATTTTTCCCTTAATTCTCGGTATGATGGGCTTAGTTACCTATATGCAGATCGCAGAGAATAATCCCTTGCTGGCGGTTGCAGCATTCTTTTGGCCGCTGTTGTACTATACCGTCGTTTTAATCGTTTCCGTATTACTGACACGATATTTGAAGAACTTGATTCTCCGCAGGTTAACCGGCAGAGATTTACCGGCTACGAGAGAATCGCGACAATGTCCTTGCGACTGATGATTCCGACGAGTTGGCCGTTTTTGTCAATGATCGGCACCCGGCGGAAGTTGTGACTGACTAAACTTTCGCATACCTCCATCAGGGGCGTTTCTTCGTCAAATGAGATCACATCGGTTGTCATGATATGGTAGGCGGTCGTTTCACAGAGAATGCGGTTATTGGTCAATTCCAGCACATCCTGGTCGATCAGAAAACGCAGGATATCTTTTTCCGTCAGCATCCCCGCAATCGTGTTGTCCTCGTTGACAACCGGCACACCGGTAATGTTGTATTGAATCAGAATGTCGATGACCTTATCCAGCGGCGCTTCCGGGTGAATCGTCACAACCTCTTTTTTCATAACTGTTTTTGCCTGCAGCATCTCTCAAACCTCCTGACGAAAATCAACAATAAATAGCAAACTAAAATGACTCTTTCGGCGATCAACCGAAGCCACTTTACATTATACCACTGATTTATTGGACAACAAGCAAATTACGCTGTGTTGGACAGTCGAAAAATAACTTTGCAGAGCTTTTAATCAAAGCCACAGATGAAACTCGTGATTTCGATGCCGCAATTTAATAGGGGAGCGATGAATTGGGCGGCAGCGAAACATCATTCTCTTTGCGCCATTCCATCAATTTCCGACACAACTGCTGTCCGGTTTCGGGGAGTTCATTTATCAGATTATGCGATTCCTTCGGATCCTTCTTCAGATCATACAGTTCAAGCCTTCCATCGGTCAGGAGCTGGATCAGTTTCATATGATGTTGACGAATCACCGAACAGGTACCATGTTTCCACTGGCTTGCAAGATGCCAGTAAATCGGACGTTCCCGCAAGGCTTTATCTTCCGTGCCATCGAAAAGACACGCAAACGATTGCCCGTCCATCACTCCCTGATAGTCAATCCCCGCCAAATCCATAAACGTCGGAAAGAAATCAACCGCCATGATCGGTGTTTCGGTGCGGCGGGATTTCACCTTGCCCGGCCAGTTCACAAAAGCCGGCACACGGATACCGCCCTCATAAATATGACCTTTGGATCCGCGCATTTGATGATTGATGCTGCATTTCTCGTTGTGCCCGTTATCCGAGGTAAATATAATCAGCGTGTTTTTACGAAGATTATTTTGTTCCAAAAATTTTACAATCCGGCCGATGTTATCATCCAGTGATTCGATCATACTGGCATATTCTGCATAGCGGGGTTTTCGCTCACCGCATCCCTGCCCCAATTTCGGGTCGCTCGGTTTGTCCATATATTTCTTGCGAAGTGTGTCACTGCGTGCCCGCAAAGGTCGATGTACGGTATAATAGTGAAGGTTAATAAAAAACGGGCTTTCCTTATTCGCCTCCATAAACTTGATCGCCTTGGTAGTCAGGTAGTCGGTCAGCCACTTGTCCTCAGGATTTTTCTCCGGCAGGAACGGGTTGTTGAACGGGGCAAAGTAGCCGCCGGTTTTGCTTTGATATCCGCCCACTTCCAGCGCCGGGTCACCACGATAGGTTCCGCCGATGTTTTTGAGATAGCCCCGGCCCTCCGGGTAGTATTGTTTGCAGTGTTGCTTATGGTAGGGCACCCAGCTAAAATCCGAGGTGGCCGGCTGCCTGAGTTTTTTCTTGATTGGCCAGGAATACTGCATTTCCTTCTCAGGGTAAGGGCCGACGAGGTGCCACTTTCCAAGGTGGATGGCTTGGTATCCTGCCTCGGCTAACGGTTCACTGTACATGGTATGTTCGGTGCCCACGGTCCAGCGTGAAAAGATATTTTCCTGGTCGCTGCCCCTTTCCAGCACCGGAACCGTATACACGCCGGTACGAAACGATTGCTTGCCGGTCGCCAGGGCGGCCCGGGACGGTGAACAGGTCGGATACATATAAGCATATTCAAAAACAAGCCCTTCACCAGCCAGTTTGTCGATGTTGGGCGTCTCATAATAGACCGAGCCGTTGAAACCGACGTCAGCATATCCCAGGTCGTCCACTAAAATAAACACAATATTTGGTTTATCAGTTTTCGCACCGGCCCACGAAACACCGCAGAGGATTATCACGAAGAGTCGCAGTATGAGTTGTCTCATTGAACATATATTTTTCGCCATGCTTGAATCTCCGCTTTATTTTTTTTGGGGGGCGAATTTAGGTTTTACGGCATCGCATCATCCAGCCGACGAACAGCCAGATACTGACGGCTCCAACGGCGATCAAAAGTACTCTGGTTGGCCCGTAAATAGCGATCAGCGGAATCGCCGCGCTGGTCCACAGGCCGCCACCCAT
>JANQGW010000037.1 GCA_028282905.1 Sedimentisphaerales bacterium
TACGGTGCCGAAGAGGGCAACCGTCGGGCGGTGATCCAAAAGCTGTTTGAAGTGAACAGAAGCACGTTACCGTCACCGGACAAGATTCGCGTGGGCCAGAAGTTGACGATTCCGCCGCTGGACCGTCTGATGGGAACTGCTGCGGCACCCGCCGTGAACACGCCGCGGCCGCA
Source organism: Sedimentisphaerales bacterium (assembly GCA_028282905.1). Lineage (GTDB taxonomy): Bacteria > Planctomycetota > Phycisphaerae > Sedimentisphaerales > Anaerohalosphaeraceae > 4572-13. Next base: position 174 of record JANQGW010000037.1, read on the forward strand.
GCCTCAACCGCAGAATGAGCGAACATTTATGCAGCGTTTTTCCGATCTCTTTGAATCGTCTGACCGTGAAACGGCAGCGGCGGTTCATGTGGTTCAAAACGGCGAAGGACTTTGGGAAATTGCCGAGCAAAAACTGGGAGACGGCAGTCGATACAAGGAGATTTTGAAACTTAATAAGGCGATTAAAAACCCCGACGAAATCGTTGCCGGGATGCGTCTGAAACTTCCCGTCAACTAAAGGTTTCGCAGGTTATGTCGCGTTCGAGAGTGCTTGTCATTGTATTTGCGTTGACCGCGTTTCTGATTTTCACCATCCATCTGCGCAGCTCCTCAGCCCGCCTGTTCAATCAATCACGCAGCAGCCTGGTCACGCAGCAGCAGCTCAAGCAGCAGCTATGGAATCAGCAGCTGCGCTTTGAATGCCTGATCAATCCGGCGGGACTGCCCGTATCGGAGCCGCCGGCCGAGGAGATGCCATGAATCAGTTTGACAAGCGGCAGCGAATCCTATTGCCGGTCTTTCTCGGCCTGATGGTCATCATCTTCGGACTTCTCATCTGGCGTCTGGTTCACCTGCAGTTTACCCTCAAAGATCAGTTTACCCAGTCCAGCCAGCGTCAGCGCAGTGCCGTCGTCGGCCAGCAGCCCCGCCGCGGAATGATATTAGACGCTCGCGGGCGTATCCTGGCGGCCAGTGTCAAAACGGATAATGTCTTTGCCGAGCCGCGGGTTTTACTCAAAGATATCGAGCAGTTGAAAGTCACGGCAATGGGCCTGCAGGATGTACTCAATGAGCCGGGGCATGAATTATGTGAAAGGATCGACACCAGCCGCAATCCCGGTTATGTCAGGCTCAAAGAGGATATTGATTTTCGGGAAAAAGAGCTGCTCAAAGAAGCACGTCTTCCGGGCATTGGCATCGAAACCGGCTGGAAACGTCATTATCCTGCAGGGCACCTAGCCGGACATGTCCTGGGTTTTGTCGGTGCCGACAACAGCGGACTGGCGGGATTGGAAGTCAAATATAATCAGGTATTGAGTGGTTCCGGCGGTGAGCAGGTCTTTGTGGTCGATAATCGTCGCCGGCCCATTGGCGCCCAGCCGGGATCGTCCAGCGAAGTGCATGACGGGCTGAACCTGGTGCTGACGATTGACGCGGTGATTCAACGGTATGTGCATGAAGCACTGCAAAAGCAGGTCGATGCCTATGAAGCTGAATCAGCGGTGGCGATGGTGATGAATCCATGGACCGGGGCGATTTTAGCAATGGTGTCGCTTCCGGATTACGATCCGCTGGAGTTTTCGAGAACACCGCAGGACCGGATGCGCAACCGGATTTTGACCGATCCTTATGAGCCGGGCAGTATTTTTAAGCCGATTGTCACGGCGGCGGCACTGGAGGCCGGATCGATCGGCTATAAGGAAAAATTCGATTGCGAAAACGGTTACTATACGCGCTACAGGATCGGTGAATTTGGAAATCATCAGTACGGAATGCTGACGACGCGGGAGATTCTGATTCATTCCAGTAATATTGGAATGGCTAAGATTGGCCTGAAGATGGGCCAGAAGAAATTGTATCACGGGCTGAGAATGCTGGGCTTTTCTGAAAGAACCGGGATTGATCTGCCGGGTGAGGAACCGGGACGACTATGGCCGCTGAGCCGCTGGAGCGGCTGGTCGGTAACGCGCATTCCGTTTGGCCATGAGGTATCAGTGACGCCGCTGCAAATCTGCCGGGCTTACAGCATTTTTGCCAATGGCGGGTACGTTGTCAAACCTCATCTCGTTCGAGCGGTGGTTGATGTGCAGGGCAACATTATTGAGGACAAACAGCCGCCGATTAAAACCGGTTACGTGCTCAAGACCGAGGTGGCCGAGTGGATGGTGCAAAAGGCACTGGCCGATGTGGTCAATGAAGGTACCGGAAAAAAGGCTGCCTTAGAGGACTGTCAGGTTTGGGGAAAGACGGGAACTGCCAATATCGCACTGCCGACCGGCGGCTATGACACGCGCAATTATGTTGCTTCATTTGTCGGCGGCGCTCCAGCCGAGAATCCCGCTGTTGTAGTGCTGGTGTCGATTCGCAAGCCCAACCGCTCGCTTGGAAAGGGCTACAGCGGCGGTCGCGTGGCCGCGCCGGTTGTTCATGAGATTCTTAAGCCTACGTTGGAGTATCTGGGGATAACTGAGCAGGAGCTGGCTGAAACGGTTGAACCGGAAACGGAATCGCTTTAGCTGACAGTAAACAGAAGCCGGAAGCGGCAGCGCCCGGATGAGTGACCCTGTGCTTGGCAAAATATCATTTTCTGGGCGACATGGATTCAGTATCGCGTCGTGTCACTGCCGTTCCACGCTGTTGCTGTCATTTGTTCCCTGCGGCAAAGGCGGGGTGCCGATGTACCCGGCTTCATTGCAGAGAAAGAGAATATCCCGGCCGAGCGGCGCCGCTTCACCGCTGCCGCTTTGGCCGCCTTCGACCATGACTGTGACAAGGACTTTGCGTCCATGTTTGTCTTCGGCGAAACATTCAAACCATGCGAGAGCGGGACGATCTGTTGAGCCGGTTTTGCCGTAGATTTTTATGTCCCGGTCAAACAGCTCACATTTTTTAGGTCGGCCTGTCTCGTCTTCATAAAATCGCTTAAAGGCGGTTCCGCCTCGTTCATTGACGACTGCGTGCATGCCATCCCGTACGACTGAGATGGTTTTTCGGGAGATGCGTAATTGCTGGCGGGTTTTATTATTGCGGGGGTCATTTTCATCAACAATCAGGCGAGGAGCTTTATAGACGCCGTCGCGGACAATGACCGACAGGGCGTTAGCGACCTGAAGGACTGTGGCTCGCAGATTGCCCTGACCGATGCCCCAGTATCGCTTTTCAATATTTTTGATAATCGGTAGCTCCCAACTGTCTGTGAAAGGCTTTTTTTGGATGATTTCATCGGTTAAATTGCCATAGGCCTGTTTGATCTCACGCTTAAACGGGCCGGCCAACGGAAGATTTTCCGGCATTGGCGTCGGCAGTATTTTGCGTCCGTAGCCAAAGTAGAAAAGCCACTCCTGAAGATCGCCTCGGTCCAGCCGGTGGGCCAGTCGAGAAAAATAGGCGTTGCAACTGCCTTTGATGGCATTACGGCCGTTATTGGTCCACCTCGCATCATGTGGAGGTGGGTGTTTATATTGCGTTAGACATCTTGGTCGCCACTCTGAATTTGGACCAACGTATTCACAATGGATAACCTCTCCCGGTCCGACTTTTCTTTCTTCCAGACCCGCCACAAGAATCAGTGGTTTGGTTGTCGAGCCGGGCGGATAAATCTTTTCCAGGGCGCGGTTGATGATCGGTTTATTGGGATCAGTGTGAATCCGGTTATAATTCGAGCTTAGACGAACAGTGTTCAAGTCAAATGTTGGAGTTGAGGCAATGGCCAGAATATCATTGGTTTCCGGTTCCAGCACAACAGCCGCAGAAGGCTTATGCGCACTATTGTTTCGTAATGGGTCGGCCAGCAGTTCTTCAATGGCTCGCTGGAGTTCGATGTCCAGCGTTAGCCTGATGTCTTTGCCGTATTGCGGCGGTGTTCGCTGGAGAACATTGCCTTCGATGTCTTTTTGCACTTCGCCGCGTCGGCCGCGCAGCACCGGCTCATAAATACGTTCCAGGCCTGCTTTTCCGATGAGATCGCCGGGAATGTATTTTCGGAGATATTCGGCGTCTTCAAACTGCAGCACCTCGGCTTCATGGTGCGGTCCGACCCAGCCGATGAGTTGACAGGCAGCGTGTCCGTGGGGATAGTCGCGTTTGGCCAGGGTTTTGATGTCTAATTCGCTATTATCTACCAATTCGATTTCAGCCCGCAGGCGGTCTTCTTCGGTTTTGAGTTCAATTAGCGGATAGCTCTGATACATCTCCCGCAGATCGACGGTTACAATATCTTTTGGGGCGATGGTGTCCCGGATGGCATAATAGTCATCCCAAGAGGCAGTACTGTTTCGCCGGCGCCACCAAACACGTCGAGCCAGTTTCCAGATTTGGTCGTTGATTTCGTCGATTTCGCTCAAGACGTCTTCTTGAGAAATATCGGCAAGCATATTGGACAGGTCAATGGCGCTGTTGAGTTTGGCCATCGGCTCGGCCCAATCTTCATAGCATTCCTGCTCAACTTCCTGTCGGGTTTTATCGCCGCGGGTGCGGTAGCTGATGACACCTTCACGCCAACGCCGGTCGCGATACTTGGTTAGCTGGTAGTTGATCTGCAGAAAAAAAGTTGGTGTGTCCTGCGCAAGTGGGCGATTTTTGCGATCCAGGATTTTCCCGCGGATGGTTGGCTGCTGAACAGGGTCGAGGATTTGCAGGTCGGCAATTTTTTGGCGTGCCTGTTCAACGCCGGTGGTTTGCAGCATCAGCAGGCGGCCGACGGTAACGAGCAGGGCACTGATACACAGGCCGATAAAGATTTTCAGTCTCAGATGATACATAGCAGATTAATAATACGAGCGATTGGACCCGGTGTTTTCAAGGCCCGCCCAGCCGGAAAAGATAGCCAGCAGCGACCAGATCAGCGGACAGAGAATAGCCGAAAAGATTGCCGTTAGTAAAAAAATTGAATAAGCATTAGGATTGGGGGTGTATCGCAGCAGATTTAGCCAGTAGGCGGCGATTTCCGCAATCAGATAGACGGCGAAGACAAAACCCGCTTGCTGGACGGCATGGCGGACGGTCATCGAGCGGGCAATGGTGTTGAGCATTGTCCCGAGCAAACCGTAACAGACAAAATGTGGTCCCATAACGCCGGCTGCGAGGTCGGCAGCAATACCAATGATAAAACAGCAGGAAATCGCCTCGTGCGGTCGGCAGGTCACGGCATAGAACACCAGCAGAGTGATCAATACATCCGGGCCGACAGCAGCACCACCGATGGCGAAGATATCCAGCAGCCCGCCGGCATCCAGCAATGTTCCAATTAGTAAAAAAATGAAAAAGGTTAACCAACGCATATCAACACGATTCTTTATGTACTTGTATTTTCGTTAAAAATCTTCTACAACAATGACCGCAACAGTATCCAGTCGGGTCAGGTCTTCAACTGGTTTGACAGTAATATCCCACAGCAGAGGATGTTTTTCATCCGGGACGGCATTAGACACTTCACCAATGATAACCGGTGTATTCAAAAGTCCCGGATGAGATCGGGCAAAGACCAAATCGCCCACCTGGACATCGCGCTGCACATCAATATTGGAAATGCGGCAGGTCGTTTTGCCGCTGCCGACCATCAAACCGCCGATATCTTTGGCGACGCCGACGCGGCGAATCTGAACGGGGATTTTCTGGCCGGCATCGGTCAGCAGGCGTACCCGGGATAGCTGGCCGCGAGTTTCCTCAACAATGCCGACAATATTGTTTTTTCCGGCTGAGAGCACATACTGTCCCGCTTTGATGTTGGCGTCATCGCCTTTGTTAATCATGATTTTGTGCGACAGATTACCAAGTGAACCGGCGACTCTCGCCAACTGGAGGTTATCGCTAAACGGCTGAGGCAGATCGCTTCGCATCTGCGTGAGGGTTTCATATTCCCGGTGCAGTTGCAGCAGTTCCGCGTGCATATTATTGAAATCCTTCTTGAGATGATCGTACTCGGCTTGCGTGGCAGTCTGTTCTGTGGCAGGTGTGGGCAAAATGGATAATTGCACTTTGCGGCTCCATTCCAAGGCAGGCCCACAGGTTTTTTGGAAGAAAAAGACGGCTTTGCCGGTGTGTTCAGGGGGCAAACACAGGATAAGAATGGCTACAAGCAGCCATGTCGTGAACAGACTTCCTGTTGAAAATTGGATATTTTTGCCCGCCATGCCATAATAATCAAAAATTAGTGTTTTATTTTGTATTAGAAGGGCGACGGCTCCCACTTGAAAGCCGTGCCCGTGTTTAGTTGTTTAGTCCCAACCGGAATTATCCAGTGTGTCCTTCCAGAGTTCGAGGTTTTCCAGATAGACACTGGTGCCGCGTGCGACACAGGTCAGCGGGTCTTCTGCGTGCGTAACCGCCAGGCCGGTCGAATTGGCCAGTACCTTGTCCATGCCTCGCAGCAGCGATCCACCACCGCAGAGGGTGACGCCGTTTTCGATCAGATCGGCGGCCAGTTCCGGTTCGGCCCGTTCCAGTGTCCGCATGACCGTTTCGATGATACCGGCGATGGGTTCCTTGAAAGCTTCGCGGATTTCCTCACTGGTAATAACGATTTTCCGAGGAAGGCCGGAAATTGTATCACGACCGGCAATTTCCATGGTTAATTCCTGCTGCAGGGGCGACGCGGAACCAATCTGGATTTTGACCTGTTCGGCTCGAGCCTCACCGATCAGCAGGTTATAAGTTCGTTTGAGGTGATTAATTAACGCTTCATCAAAGTTGTCACCGCCGATGCGGATGGATTCACAAGTGCTGATATCGGCCAAGCTCATAATGGCCACTTCAGTGGTACCACCACCAATATCCACAATCATCGATGCGGTTGGTTCAGTGATAGGCAGACCTGCCCCAATACCGGCGGCCATTGGTTCATCAACCAGATAAACCTTACGGGCACCGGCACGCTCGGCACTGTCAATAACAGCGCGGCGTTCGACGGCGGTAATGCCGCTGGGAACCGCAATCACCACGCGCGGACGAAACAGGCCGCCGCGGCCGTGGACCTTGCGAATGAAATAGCTGAGCATGGCTTCGGTGATCTCGAAGTCACTGATGACACCGTCTTTGAGCGGACGAACAGCCGTGATAGAGCCAGGGGTTTTTCCAAGCATTTCCTTGGCGACCAGACCGACAGCCTCACCGTTGTTCAAAACAATATTTGTTCCTTTGCGGACCGCGACAACAGAGGGTTCATTCAGGACGATACCTTCACTTTTGGCACATACCAATGTATTGCATGTACCCAGATCGATACCCATATCCTTGCTGAACCAGCCCAGAATTGTGTCCCAAATCACTGTGACTCCCTTCAAAAAGGACTGCCGGTGCCAAAAACCCCAATCCTATCGGTTTTTAGTTTCTCGATCCCCTTTTTATTTCCGGCGTATGTTATTGATTCTCGCGGGGTTTAGGCGATTTTAAACAGTGTTTCGTAATACTGCCAACACGTCAGGCCGACATAAACAGCAGTCCCTAAAACCGCCAGTGTAGCCAAGGCCAGCAGTGCGGTAAAAACATCACTTGTTGGTTGCGTTGCTTTTTTAGCCATTGTATTTTCTCACCTTATTAGAGCTGTGTACTTGCCGTGTCGCCAACCTGGGGTCGGTCCTGAACAAGTTCCAACACTCCGGCACACTTATTTATATCGACATCTGTGACCACAATGTCACACAAAAAAACGTCGCCGCGGGTAATATGGAATTTCATGCCCTTGGTGACACCATCTGCGGAGCCGACGGTCAACTGGACCATAGACTCGCCGACAGCGGAGATCTGGCCCTTGATATCCGAACCGGTAACAACTGGTGCTGGTGCAGCAACCCGGTCCAACTGGGTAACCGGAATGATTTCTTTCGGACGTGCAGCCGGAGCACCGGAGGCAAGTTGTGCTTCCAGAGCCGTCTTCTGTTCCATCAAACGGCGACGTTCGGCTTCAAGGTCCTGTAACTGTACGATTTTTTCATACAGATCAGCGGTAATTTCGCTCAGCTCTTTGCGATCCTTAATTCCCTGGGCACGAGCATCATCCAGCTGCTGCTGGGCTTTATCCAGCGATGCCTGGAGATTACCAACGCTCTGCTCGAAACCGGCCATAACACCTTTCCACTTGTCGGCGTCGGCCAGATACTGCTGGGCGAGACGTTCGGCTTTTTGCTTGGCGTCAGACAGACTGTTGTTTTCGTTTTTCAAGTCCAGAATGTCCTGATCCAGTTTTTCTTTCAGAAGCTGGCTCTTCTTGATCTGTTCGGCGGTTTCAGTCGAATTCAGGGCCATTTTGGCCTCAGCTTCCGTTCGAAGCTGTTCCTGTTCTTCGTAGAGCGCCTTATAGTTGTCACTGTTGCCAACGAAAACGATCATCATCCCGCACAGGAAAATAGTAAATAATGACAATAAGACCACGAGAAATTTTGTTAGCGTACTCAAAACTTAGTCCCTTTCACCACAAGAGGTTACGGATACACGCCCCCCACAGCCAAAACCTTTGTTTTTACATGCTGCGACGGCATAAATAACGATATTTATGAATATTGAGGATTCTAAGCGAGCTTTGGGGGCAGGTCAAGACTTTTTTCGGGCCGTTAAGTACTTTAAATTAAAAAGATTTGCGGCCGGTCAAATTGCACGAGCTAATTTCTGTCCAGATTAAGGGGTATGGCCAGATGTCCAGAGTTTCGCAACCGCTTAGCAGGTTGAGGATACAGCACATACTGAAGTTATGAATAAATCAATCTAACACACTTTAAATAAAGCGATTAGGCGATTATTTTGCCGACAGCAAAACCGCCTGAGCACCCAGCAGGCGAATCATTTCGGACTCGCTTTCGAGGGTTGCAGGTAAATAGACCTTCAGGCGACTTGATTTGGTATAACCCAGTGCCTGAACCGCCATATTATTAGCCATATTAACCCGGTTAAGATTGGGGCCTGACTTGAAATAGTCCAATACTTCTCTTTCCCCGGCTCGATTGCCGAGTTTTCCCAGTTCGCCGGCCGCGGCCAGACGGACTTCCTGAACATCGTCTTTAAGCATCGCAACAATGGCATTTTCTGCTTCCGTGGTACCCAGGGCACCCATGCCGCGGATGCCCATAACCCGGTCATCGGCGTAGAGACTGATTTGCATAGCCCACAGTTTGGTGCGGTAAATGCGATTATCACCCAGCCGGGCGATGGATTCAACGGCCTGAATGCCGACTTTTTCGGACGAGTCTTTTTCCTGCATGACAGTATAAAGCAGGTCGAGGTCATTTTTGTCGCCGAGTTTGCCCAGCAGCAGCACGGCGTTGGCACGGACGGTCTGGTCGGCACTGGCGACAGCCTTGCGGATCATATCGGTATGCTGAGGTAGATTCAGCTTTGCCATTGCGTAAGCGGCGGCGATTTTAATATTGGGATTGGCGTCAGTGAGCTGGGATTGAACTTGCGCCTCGTAGCCGACGCATTGCATGTCGCCAACGGCAACAATTGCTGAAAATCGCACCGCTACGGATGAATCCCGCATACGTTTGAGCAGATACGGGGCCATTTCCTTACACTGGCTGGTTGCGGCAACCTCAATGGCGTGTGTACGGATAAAAGCGTTTTCATGCTCTAAGCTGCTTTTTAAAATTGCCATGGCTTTCGGACGCAGAGCATTCGCAGAGGCCGGACGCAATCCAGCCGTGCCCAATAGCGGTTCTTCGGTACAACCGGTCAATCCGACAGCAAATACGATAATTGCGAGGCTAATCAGACTTTTTTTCATTTTTGGTCCCTTCCGCTTTTTGTTTTTTCTTCCGTGAGTCAACAATGGCTATTGCCCATAGTATAACGAGTCCTGCGCCCATGACAACATCTAACCAGCGGCCGAAGCGGCTGAAAATCGTCACTCGGCTGTCTATCGGGACGGTATCAACGAACCAGCCGGCTACGCCCTGGCGGTCCATCGCTTTTTCGGGCAGATTGCCGGCTTCGTAGCCGTCGCGAATGGCCCCAGTCGGCTCGATCAGACAGCTGATACCGGTATTGACGCTGCGAATAATGGCAATGCGGTTTTCGACGCATCGGAACACGCTGATGGCCGTTCGCTGGGCCAGTTCCACGGTGGGGCGGACTTTCCCATCCTTGAAGAAGACATACCACCCGTCATTGCTGATATTGACCAGCCAGTCGCATTCTTTTTTCCCGTTTTCATCCAGCACAATTTTTCGCGTGACGGTTGGATCGGTGTCTTCATAGCAGATCAGCACGCCAAAACGCCAGGTTTGGTCAGCGACCGGCAGGGTAAAGGGGGAATAATTGTCACCCGGCGTCAGGTTATAATCATAATCATACGGGCTGAGCCACATAATCATTTTAAACAGCGGAGGGCACGATTCTTTAAACGGGATATATTCACCAAACGGTACCAAGTGGATTTTGTCATAGCGTTTGGGGTCAACTGAGCCGTCAGCGTGGTACAATAAAGCTGAATTGTATTGGTTGGCAATGACAAGTTGATTGTTTTCGATGCCGATGTCTGCCGCCGAAGCGCCTGCCAGGACCACGCTTTCAGACTGCTTGCAGTGCTCGCTGATAAACTTGTGGAAGATCAGTGCGTCGGTGCCGTCTCTGCAAACAGCGCGATACTCGGCATTGATAGGCGCCAAAACCATAGTTTCCGGCCATGCGGTCAGCACTGCCCCCGCCTCAGCGCAGACCTTGCTGTTGGCGATGAGTTCATTGAGAATCATCCGGCCGTTCTCGATCTCCTCTTTGACGTGGGAAGGTACATTCGGTTGTACCGAGCCAAGTTTTGGTCCATCAGTCTGGTATTGAGGGGTTTCGGTCAGGCGACAGTGTCCGTAAATGAGCGTGCTGAACAGCAGGGCATGAAAGCCGATAAGTTCATAGAACCGCAGCGAGGTCAGCCGCCCGATAAGGCCGGGCCGCCTGGGTTTGCGGAGTAAAATCAAATCAACAAACAGGCCGTTGCCGAAGGCGATTAGCGTTGACAGTCCCAAGACGCCGAAGATATCACATATCTGGATCATCCGCAGATTTTCATACTGGCTGTGGCCCAGGTAATACCAGTGAAAGCCGGTATAGAGTACGCCTTGCCAGGCTTCGGCGCCGACAAAGATGATCGGGGCGGCGAAAAATACCGGCCATTGCTTCTGCCGGATAAATCGCACGCAATAGGCTAATATCGGCCAGTACAGCGCCTGCGACAGGCTGAATGTAATGTAGCCGGGCAGGGTGACGATTTGCAGCCAGTAGAGATTGCCGACCCAGTAGGCCAGGCCCACGAAGTACGCTGTGGTCAGCAGGCGTTTGACAGAAACCTCCGGCCGGGTCGCCAGCATAAACGGCACCCAAGCCACCCAAGCCAGAAACGACAGGTCAAACGGCGCCTGGCAAACCGTCAGTAAGATGGCTGACAGTGCAAAGCCGCGAAACGGCGTGAAGAGTTTGTGAATCAGCGTTTTCTTGTCCACGTGACAAAGTCTTTCAATGCGTTTTGAATCAGGCCGTTCTCATAGGTTTTGCCGTTGTTCATGCGGAACTGGAACTGACGGGTGAAGATATTCAGCAGTTTTTCGCTGTTGATAATGGTTTCAGCTTCAAAACCGATTTCAACAAACAGCCGCTTCAGTTCTAGATACTCTGTATTAGTCAGCCCAACGGTATTGTTGGCTTTTTTCAGTTCCTTCAGGCGTTTTTTGGTGTTTTCGACATAATCCTCGGAAATGTCGAATGCACAGTAATCACGTCCCAACTGCAAAGCCGCGGCGGCGGTTGTGCCCGAACCGTTAAACGGGTCCAGTACTAATTCGCCGGGATTGGAACTGGTTGCGACGATGCGGCTCAAAAGCAGTTCCGGCATCTGGCACGGGTGCCAGCCCTGACGTTCCTTAAACGTACCGCAGACGCGGGCGTAGGTGTTCCAGACATCATCGGGCATTTTACCGAGACTGTTGGCGCGTTTATCATTATAAATAAGCTGGCGATCTGACGGCAGACGCACGGCGTATTCATTAAAGGTGAAATTCTTCTCGTCTTTGACGAAATAAAAGATATGCGTGTGGGAGCGGGCAAACTTGTTTTTGGTCTGCTGGCCGAAGGTGTAGTGCCAGATGATCCAGTTGCGGCAGTGCAGCCCTAACTCCTCGCCGATCAGTCGGACGTGGGCGGCATAGTCATCCCCGATGGCGATATAAAAAGAGCCGGTTGGCTTGAGGACGTTGGCGCAGGCACTCATCCAGTCCCGCGTCCAGTGCAGGTACTTGTCCTTTTTGAGCTTGTCCTGATACTGGTCATACTGATAGCCAATATTAAACGGAGGGTCGGCAAACACCAAATCCGCAAACGGCTCTTGGACGCCGCCCAGCATCTCAATACAGTCGCCGCAAATAATCTGATTCTGAAATTTACGCATGGGCGGTATCATAGGCGACTTTACGGACAATTTCAATGACGTTTTGTTTTTGCGGGTATTTGGAGTAACTTTTGCGTTTTTTGCTGGCACTTACTCAATGAAAACCGCTGGACAGAGGTAAAATCAGACTTCTTGCGATGGAAAGGATGTGTGCGATGAAAAAACAACAGATCATGCCAATCGGCCGAATATCATTGTATATTTCATTGTTTCTGACAGTGTTTATGAATCTGTCAGTGGCGAAACTGTCCTATCCGATCGTTGATACCGGGCAGATTCGATGTTACAGCGATACGCTGGAGATTGCCTATCCCAGGCCGGGGGCGGCATTTTTCGGGCAGGATGCCCAGTATGACGGTAATCAGCCGGCGTATCAGGATAATGGGGACGGAACCGTTACGGATTTGAATACCGGCCTGATGTGGATACAAAAACCGCTGGGAAAAATGACTCAATCGCAGGCGGCGGCCGGGGCGTCTAAATGTAAAGTTGCGGGTTACACTGACTGGCAGCTGCCGACGATTAAGGAGTTGTATTCGCTGATTCTGTTCAGCGGCCTTGATCCGGATCCGAGCAATACAAATACTTCCGGCCTGCGGCCATTCATTGATACACGCTATTTCAAATTCAACTACGGCGACCCGGAGGATGGCGACCGTATTATCGATTCACAGTTCGCGACCTCGACGATCTATCGAAGCACGACGATGGGCGGCAGCAAAACCATGTTTGGCGTCAATTTCGCGGATGGTCGGATTAAGGGGTACCCGGTTGGCAGAAATCGCGGGCCGCGCGGCGAGAAAACCTATTATGTGCTGTATGTTCGCGGCAATACTGCCTATGGCAAAAATAACTTTGTTGATAATGGTGACGGAACTGTGACTGACAGGGCCACGGGGCTGACGTGGATGAAGACTGACAGCGGCAAGGCAATGAATTGGAGCCAGGCGCTGAAGTATGCCGAGAACCTCAATTTTGCCGGTCATTCTGACTGGCGGCTGCCCAATGCCAAGGAACTGCAAAGTATCGTCGATTATACCCGCTGCCCGGATGTGACGGATTCGGCTGCGATCGATCCGGTTTTTGAGGTGACTGCGATCAAAAACGAGGGCGGCCAAAAGGATTATGCCCATTACTGGACCGGAACCAGCCATTGCCGGTCGCGTGGTGCTCAGGCGGCCTGTTATATCGCGTTCGGCAGGGCGTTGGGGTGTATGGAAAATCGCCGCACCGGCAGTAAAACGCTGATGGATGTTCACGGTGCCGGTGCCCAGCGCAGCGATGATAAAGCCGGCGATCCGTCGCGGTTTTCGCAGGGCCGCGGCCCGCAGGGTGATGTGGTGCGCATCTATAACTATGTCCGTTGCGTTCGCGGCGGGGCTGTCAAACCACGCACTTCAGGGCCGACGCCAATATTGACAAAGTCGAGCAGGCCCGAACGCCGGGGAAAGCAGCAGAACGGTCAACAAGACATACAAAGAGGCAATCAGCGAGGCCGTAGTGAACGCAGACCTTCCGGGGCTGACTTTGTCCGGCGATTGGACAAAAACGGGGATAGTAAGGTCTCCCGCAATGAATTTGACGGCCCAACACAGCACTTTGACCGCCTGGACCGCAACAATGACGGCTATTTATCTGAAAATGAGGCCCCGCAAGGCCCGCCTCTCCAACGCGGCAATAGGCGGCAATAGGCGGCGATGAACAAAACACAATTTAAGCCGGAATGGGCATTACCGCCCGGTTCCGGCTTGAAATCCCTGCTAAAACACCCAAAATCAACCTGTTTTTTCAGGTTAATCGAGTTTTTTTGATTTTTAACTTGATTTTAGCACTCATTTTGTCGTATTATTACGAATCTTTGCTACTTTACGGAGGAAGTTAGTTCATACCACCTTCGCTGAATCTTCTAAAAGGATGATTGACCGGTGGTGTCCGTATATAGTAACAGCCCGGCTGAAAGGCCGGTTACAATACGATAAACGAAAAAGATCAGATAAAAATAGAGAATTGAAAGACGATGGAAAACATTAGAAAAATCAGGAATATCGGGATTTCGGCACATATTGATTCGGGCAAGACGACGCTCAGCGAGCGGATTCTGTTCTATGCCGGCCGGATTCACCGGATGCAGGAAGTTCACGGCGACAAAGGCTCCTCTGGCGGCGGGGCCACGATGGACTTTATGGAACTGGAAAAAGAACGCGGTATTACCATTACCTCGGCAGCGACCCAGGTGGAGTGGAACGATAAGTGCATCAACCTGATCGACACGCCCGGCCACGTGGACTTTACTGTGGAAGTGGAGCGTTCGCTGCGTGTGCTGGATGGGGCGGTTATGATTCTGTGTGCCGTCGGCGGCGTGCAGAGCCAGTCAGTAACCGTGGACCAGCAGATGAAGCGTTACCGTGTGCCGCGGATTGCGTTTATTAATAAGATGGACCGCACCGGTGCTGATCCGGAACGTGTGACGCGTGACCTGCGTGAAAAGCTGAACCTCAATATCGTGCCGATTCAGCTGAACATGGGCGAAGGCGAGAATTTCCAGGGCGTCATTGACCTGATTACGATGGAATCGCTGTCATTCGAAGGCGAAGGCGGTGAAAAGGTCGTTCGCAATGAAATTCCTTCCGATTACATCGATACAGCGGAAGCGGCTCGTCACGATATGCTCGAAGCACTGAGTATGTTTAATGATGAAATGATGGAACTGTTGCTGGAAGAACAAGAGATTCCGCTGCAGATGATTCACGAGACTGTTCGCGAAGCGACGATCAACCGCGACATCGTGCCGATGATGATGGGCACGGCGTTTAAGAACAAGGGCGTTCAGCCGCTGATGGATGCGGTATGTGATTACCTGCCCAGCCCGCTGGACCGTCCGGCGTTTGCCCGTGACCACGGCAACGAAGGTACTGAAGTACCGCTGGAATGCGATCAGGACGCACCGCTGGTGGCAATGGCCTTTAAGATTGCCGACGAAACGTTTGGCCAGTTGACCTACACCCGTATTTATCAGGGTCAGATTGAAAAGGGCCGCCACTATCGCAATGCCCGCACGAATAAAATGACGCGTATCGGCCGGATTGTGCGGATGCACGCCAACGACCGCGAAGATATTTTAGATGCCGGCCCCGGTGACATTGTGGCGCTGGTGGGTGTTGATTGTGCCAGCGGTGATACATTCTGCGGCGACGGCATCAACTACTCGCTTGAAAGTATCTTCGTTGCCGACCCGGTGATCAGCCTGTCAATTACGCCGGAAGATTCTGCGGCGCAGGATAAGATGGGTAAGGCCTTGAGCCGGTTTATGAAAGAAGACCCCACGTTCCGCGTTTCGACTGACCCGGAAACCGGTCAGACGATTATCGCCGGCATGGGTGAGCTGCACCTGGATGTGTATATCGAACGGATGCGTCGTGAATTTAAGGCGGCGGTCACCGTTGGTGCTCCCAGCGTTAGTTACCGCGAAGCACCCACGAAAGAATACGAATACAACTATAAGCACAAAAAGCAGTCCGGCGGTTCCGGTCAGTACGGCCATGTGGTTGGCCGCATGATTCCGCTGGATGCCGATGCCGACTCAACCTATGACTTCGAGGACAACATTGTCAGCGGTCGTATTCCCGGCGAATACATCCCCGCGGTCAACAAGGGTTTCCAGGAAGCGATGAAGAAAGGCCCGCTGGCCGGTTATGAAGTGGTCGGCGTCAAGATGTGCCTCGATGACGGTTCGTACCACTCGGTGGACTCCAGCGAAATGGCATTCCGTATCTGTGCCCGTGATGCGTTCAAGGAAGCGTTTACAAAGACCGCTCCCTGTTTGCTGGAGCCGATTATGGCCGTTGAGCTTGAGCTGCCGACCGAGTTTCAAGGCGCGATTGTCGGGGATATCAACTCCCGCCGTGGGATTATCCTGGGTACCGAAAACCGCGACACCTTTACGGTGGTGAACGCCGAAGTGCCACTGGCGAACATGTTTGGTTATGCGACGGTCATTCGCGGCCTCAGCAAGGGCATGGCGACGTTTACGATGGAAATGTCCCGTTATGCCCGCGTGCCCAACAAGCTGGCCGAGGAAATCATCGCCAAACGCCGCGAAGAACAGGCCGCAAAGAAATAGGCAACTGATTTGGTAAAACCGTAAGACCCAAAACGGCTTCATTGCAAAAATGGAGCCGTTTTTTTGTGGGGATTCTGATTGTGATGGTATCGTTTTTTCATTACATTACATAGGTAACGCATTATAGAGTGAATAGCTTTTTTTGATATAATTTAATATCCATTAAGTCTGAAATCATTGCTTTAAACTGCACATCATCCATTTGACGGCGGGCTTCCAATATTTTTATCGCATCGGCACCCACCGGGTTCAATCAATTTTAGTTTAATGTTTAGCCGGTCTAATTCGTATTGCATTGCCTCGGTTAAGCCTTCTATCGCGAATTTACTGGATTGGTAAATTGCCATAAACGGTGTTGTAATTTTACCGCCGATGGATGAAAAATTAACAATTGTACCTGATTTGTTTGCACGAAAATGCGGCAACACCGCCTGCATGACATTCAACACTCCAAATACATTGACATCAAATTGGCGACGTGCATTTTCTTCTGAAATTTCTTCTGTTACACCTGCCACGACATATCCGGCATTGTTTACCAGCACATCAATCTTTCCGAAGCGTTCCAAGCCTTTTACTACGGCATCGGTAATGGAATCAGCATCAGTAACGTCAAGGCGAGTCACTAAAACATTGTCCAATTGAGTAAGCTCAGTTTCCTTTTCCGGACTTCTCATGGTTGCAATCACATTCCAACCTTCCAGCTGAAATTTCTTGGCGGTCAGCTTTCCAAACCCTGAGCTTGTTCCTGTGATTAATACGGTCTTCTTCATGATGATTATCCTTTACTCTTAAATAATTAAGACAATTAACATTCTACTTCATAGAACCTTCTTTCGCAGTTCCTTCTGAAACATCATCCATCTTATTTCCCTCAAAAGGCTTGCCAAAGATATTCATGCCGCAGGTTATTAACTCAGTGTGCTGTGAACGGCTTTTAGCATTTCTCTTATGGGTATATTCTGCGGACAGTGTTCTTCGCACATCCCGCATTCGACACATTTATCCGAGGCTTTCGGCCCCAATAATGAGTAAAACATTTTTGAGTGATTCATGTCGAGCAAATACGAATTGTTATACAATGAGAAATTATCGGGGATATTGACTCCGGCAGGGCAGGGCATACAGTATCTGCATCCAGTACAGTCCACTTTCTGTCTGTCTCTGAAGATCTGCTGGACTGTCTGCATCGCTTCCTTGTCGGTCTCGGACATCTGTCCGGCCGATGCTTTTTCCGCAATTTTAATGTTCTCTTCAACTTGATCCATTGTAGACATTCCGCTGAGAACGACAGAGATTTCCTTGTGATCATACAGCCATCCGAACGCCCATTCTGCGGTACTTTTGTCTGCGTCCGCGTTTTTCAATGCGTCGACGGCATCCGCAGGGAGGTTGTTGATTAACGCTCCTCCCCTGAGCGGTTCCATGATTGCGATCCCGAGGTTTTTAGACGCGGCATATTCGAGTCCTTCGCGTCCTGCCTGATAATTTTCATCAAGATAATTATACTGAATCTGGCAAAAGGACCAGTCGTATCCATCGACAATCTCTTTGAAAGTATCAATATCATCATGGAAAGAAAACCCCGCATGTTTGATTTTTCCCGACTCAAGAGCCTTATCCAGAAAGTCGGAAAATCCTGCGTTTACTGAAGAGGTCCATGTTGCCTTATTGAGTGCATGAATAAGATAAAAATCAATATAGGATGTGTTGAGTCGTTTCAGCTGCAAATCAAGGTAATAATCAAAATCCTCCCTTTTTTCGATCAGCCACACAGGTGATTTGGTCGCAATTTTAACTTTTTCCCTGTAACCGTCCTTGAGGGCTTCCGCGACAAGCGGTTCGCTTTGGCCCGGAGAAGTCAGCCCCGTTCCATGATACGGATAGGCGGTATCGATATAATTGACCCCGTTACCAATGGCATGTCTTATGAGGGATATCGCTTTATCTTTATCGATATCCGCCATGTTTCCGTCTTTCACCGGAAGTCTCATGGCCCCAAATCCAAGCACGGAAACAGTTTCATTTGTCTTTCCAAATTTTCTATATTTCATAATATACTCCTTATTTATGAGAATAACAGGTAGAATTATTTCGCCTATATCACTTGATGTTCCAGTAATCAATGTACCCACAGGATTATGTTTTCTATAGAGAAAGGCTGCCCTTAAATTCTCCTCCGTGGGATTACTTCTACTTTATTACCAGCTTTTATTCCTTTCTCTGAATATCATACACCATCAAGGCATCACCGTGGCGGATGTAGAGTCTGCCGTCTGAAATAACGGGGTGTGACCAATGTTCCTTACTGCCCAGGGGAACCTTAAACGAGCTGACAATGGCGAACTTCTCAGGATCCGGCTTCACCAGGGCAACCACCCCGATCTTCTCTGCATAGCAATAGAGCATCTTGTCCGCGTACAGTATCGAGCCTGATTTGCCATTCCAACTGTGCGAATACATGGTTTTCCCGGTCTCAAAATCAATGCACATCCAGCCGCCTTTAGCGTCGCTGATCCAGTTGGCTCCGTAAAGCATTCCGTCCACCAGGACCGATCCCCCGTGGAAAACATCAAACTCATGGTTTTTCCAGACAACCTCGGTTGTCGTGCTGTCGTCAGAAATCCTGATCTTTCCGGCACCGTTATTATACGGGGTTGCAACAAAGACACAGCCGTCACGGTAAATCGGCGTCGCTGTCGTTGCATAGGTTCCATCAGCCCTCCCATCGGGATTGTGAAAAGAAGCATTGGGACATTTCCAGAGAACCTTACCGTCCTGAATATCAATGCCAACCACGGAAGCCGCCAGGACGGAGATCAACTGCTTTTTTCCATGATGCTCAACAAGAATCGGAGACGAAAAGCTGATCCCTTCACTAAGCCCTTTGGTGGTCCAGACCACATCGCCGGTGTTCTTATCAAAAGCGACAATCGAAGCGTCTTCGCCGCCCGCAAAGCAATAGACTTTTTCATCGTCTACTACAACGGACTCGGCAACCCCCCAATAGGTCAGTTTGCCGCCGTATTTCTTAAATGTATTCACGGACCATTTTACCTGGCCGGTTTCGATGTCTACACAGACAATATCGCCGGGCCCGCTCATGATATAAGCACATCCGTCATTGATCGTCGGCGTGCTCCGTGCGCCGCGAAAAGACTTGTACCATTCGCCGGAGTATTGTTTTTGCCAAACCAATTTGCCGTCGAGACCCACCTTCGAGAGCACACCACGCTTATCGATCATCCCGGTCACATAGATAAAGCCGTCGGCAACCGACACCGTCGAGTAACCGGCTCCCATGCCCTCAAGGGACCAGAGCATCTCAGGGGCTTCCTGGGGCCACTCCTTCAGGAGATTGGTTTCAGCGCAAAGATTGTCACGGTTCGGCCCATGCCACTGAGGCCAGTCTTTAGCAAAGGTAAGCTGAACAAAAAAAGACGCCGTAAGCAGTACAATTGTTGTTATTTTTGCTGTTTTCATTTTTCAACCTTCTCTAATTGTTTCATTTTTTACTTGCTGTATTTCTTGAAAAACTCATCCATTTTTGCGACTGCCCGGTCAACATCTTCATCAATATCATACAGGCTCACATGCGAAGCGCCTTTGACCTCAAACAATTCTTTAGGTTCGCTTGCCGCTTCATAGAATGCCACTGTTAATGGCCCCGTATCTTTCATCGCTTTTTCACCATAGATGCCCAGATAGGGAGTATAAAGATAGGGTGCGTAGGTCATTGCGCTGGTTAACGGAGCATTTTCCATTAAAACTTTTGGGGCCAGATGAGTATATTCAGGATACGTCTGGGCGCCTGCTCTTTCTGTCATATAGTAATCATAGCCTTCATAGGCGGTAGAATCTTTGTCGACAGTAGAAAGGTCTATCGATTCCATTCCCAAAGCATCATAATATTCCATTTCACCTGTTTCATAGGCTTTTTGCCGGGCGTCATTAGCCATATTGAACAAAGGCATAAGCTGCTGTTTGCTCATTGCCGCGAAATAGCTTGATTTATTGTCCATCATGCCGCTGACTGTTGCGATCGCTTTAAGGCGTTTGTCTGTAGTGGCAATCAGAGGCATATATCCGCCGCTGGCACAAACTCCCAGACCATAAATTTTTTCGCGATTGACAAAATCTAACATCCCCACAAAGCTCACAGCGTCTCGAATGCTTTCCATTTTGATAAATGAATTTTCATTGTTTCGTAATTCACCTTCACTGTCGCCATAACCTATATGGTCAAAAACTAAAACAGCATATCCTTTTGCAGCAAGTTTTCGACCATAGATAGCACCCGTTTGCTCTTTAATTTGATTAAAAGGACCGGAAAAAATGACGGCAGGATATTGATTCGATGCATCAAAACCCTCTGGCAGATAAAGAAGGGCGGCTAGATTGTACCCCTGACTTTTGAATTGAATCTCATTTTTTCCCGATTTAAGATCTTCTACTTTCATTGTAGACACCTCTTTCTCATTACATGTACAGGTTAGCTTTTGACATTGTGCAGTGTAATTACAATTTTTACTGCCGCACGAACTGATCCAGTAAAATCCAGCAGCTAAAACAATGGCATTGGCTGCTATTACAGCTAAAATTCCCTTACAGCATTTTGATTTGTTTTCCATTTTGGTTACCTTTCATATCACTTTAACTTTTGACCGGTTAATCTATCTTGACATTTAGATCATTAACGAATATTCGTTTATTTTTGATTTCAAAAAATTTTAGACCTTTATGGCATCCCAAGCCATTGTAAATGCCGTATCAATATCTATGTTTCCTAAGAGCGACCCGCTGCAACTACGAGGATTGGTCAGGTACGTAAGAGGATAAAACACAAATACAGTCAGCAATTCAGTCTCGACATTTTTAATAAGCTTTTGTTCGATTCCTTTTTGCAGCAAAGCTAATATCGGCTCATAATGGGCTTCCAGTTCCTCACGATTCACCAGCGAAATATAGGGTGAATTAGCAAACTGCACTGCGAACTTATATTCATCCTGGTTCTGAGTCATGTGTTTGAACATTTTGACCCAAATATCTTTCAACGCCTCCCGAATAGGCAGAGTATCATCAAAATCATTTAAAACCGCCTTGCTGGTTTTTAATTTTATCTGCACATAGGTTGAAACAAGGAGGTCTTCTTTGTTGTCAAAATATATATAGAGTGTTGCAGGCGAAACCCCGGCCTCCCTGGCGATCTTGGAAACTGAACTGGAATCGAAACCAATTTCATTCACCAGTTTGATGGTCGCATTGAACAATGCCTGCTTTTTGTCATTATCTTTTAACCTCATATAATCAATAATAAACGAACGTTCACTTAAAATCAAACCTTTTTTGAAAAAATTTCTCGCTTCATACAGAATGCCCTTTATTGCGTCAAAAACGGCGATTCGATCTGTTTTTTGCTTATAATTTTTAAGGTTTGCCGTTATTCAGTGCTTCCCGGTTACAATTAATTTGATAGGGTTTCAATCAAGCGGTATAATCCGGCCATGAAATTCAACAACAATCAAGATGGCTTAGTTTTTTCAACGGATTTTGGGCGGATGTGTCCCGAATGCAATCAGCCGGTTGATCAATGCACTTGCGGTGCTGAAGAAACCATTGCAGAAGGTGACGGCATTGTCCGCGTCAGTCGCCAGACCAAGGGCCGCAAGGGTAAAGGCGTGACGGTCATTACCGGCTTGCCGCTGACATCAGCTGAACTGAAGCGGCTGGCCCGCGAATTGAAAGCCCGCTGCGGCTGCGGCGGAACCGTTAAAGACGGAACCATCGAAATCCAGGGCGACCACCGCGACAGCCTCATCGAAATCCTCAAAACCAAAGGCTACACCGTTAAGCGTTCCGGAGGATAGAATTTTCAGGTAATATTTTCTTAGGAGCTAAACAATGAAATCAGAAAAGCGTAAGAATTGGGCTGGCTTACTCTTTTTGCTTGTACCTTTGTTTGCAATTATACTCCTTGCCGGCTTCTCTCCTGTCGGTTCAATTCTGATCTACGTATTTCTATTTGGTATTCCATTAGTGATTCTCTATTCAGGCATAAAAAGCAAGAAAGTCCTGTCTGGTCTGAATCTGGCAGTTTCAGCGTCTCTGGTTTTGAGTGCAGGGTTTTTCAGTTATTTTATGAATGTTTATACACAGCTTCCTTTTGGTTTTTCCTTATTACTTTTCTTTGTTTTGGCGTTGACCAATATTATTGCGATTTTTTTCAATTGGAGGGAATATCACATTAAATCGCTTATTCCAGTTGGTATTACCGCAGTAACCATTCCATTAATGATGGTGGCAAACGGGATTGGTAAATATGCAGAGGAGGCTGTTTTTCTGAGGCGTCTGCCGCAGTATGAAAAAGCCGTCAAAATGGTTGAAAGAAAAATGGCCACCGGCGATGTCACATTGTATTGGGATGATATTCCTGAAGAATACAGTCATCTTGCCTACCATATTGCCGGGGAAAGGCTTGGCGACAATAGAACAGCGGTGACTTTTACCTGGGCTAGCGGTTTTCCCGTCAAACATATCGCTTATACCTATATCTCAGACGGTCAAATGCCCGAACCGGGCAGTGCCTTTCGCAAAAAATGGCATCGGGGCACAAGAATCAACGAAAAGTGGTTCAGAGTAATCGATTGATTTTAAAGTAGATTAGGGGGGCTTAGTGAAGGAGTCCGGCAGTTCAAGAATTCCCTTGTCTATCTTTAAACGCTTTAGTAAACTCCGTTTCAGCCTTTACATTGAAAATAATTGTGTTTTAAGAGTTCACAGGACGCGTTGAATTGTCAGGAGAAAAGCGATGTTTAAGAAATGGATGTGTATTGCTGTCGTAGCCGGTTTTTGCGGTGCTTTAATTGGGGGATGCAGTTCCGCTGAGGCGGCTGATTCGATTGATTTATCCGGCGACTGGCAATTCAAGCTGGGCCGA
The DNA here is from genome assembly GCA_028282905.1 of Sedimentisphaerales bacterium. Lineage (GTDB taxonomy): Bacteria > Planctomycetota > Phycisphaerae > Sedimentisphaerales > Anaerohalosphaeraceae > 4572-13. The sequence continues at coordinate 23,316 of JANQGW010000037.1, forward strand.
TCCGCGGATGAGAAAACCCTGGCCCCGCCGCAGTCAGCGCTGGCTGTACCGTCGTCTCTGGATGATACGATCAAACTGCCCGGAACCACTGACCTGAACCGCAAAGGGCAAAAAACTACCGGTAGTACGCAGGGCACTTATACCCGTCGGTACCGGCATGTGGGGCGGGCATGGTATCAGCGGACGATTGTCGTGCCGCAGCAATGGCGGCAGCGTGATATTGAATTATTCATCGAGCGGGCCTTGTGGAAGACGACGGTCTATCTGGACGGCGAATTGCAGGGTGATTGCGATTCGCTGGCGACTCCGCACGTTTATACATTAAAAAATGTCACCCCCGGTGAGCATACGCTGACGATTTGCGTCGATAATTCGATGATCCATAATATCGGTGACAAATCACACAGTTATTCGGAAAATATGCAGACCATCTGGAATGGTATGCTGGGCCGTCTGGAATTGCGAGTCTTGCCGACCGTTCAGATTAATGCGGTTCGCAGCATCGTAAATCCGGATGGGCCTGATACCGGGGAGTTGGTGGTGATAGTGGAAAACAGCGGCCAAGAAGCGTCTGGCTCAATTCATGCAGTCTTTTCCGGTGAGGGTTCTACGGGCAGTATTTCACAGACCGGAGTAACGCTGAAGCCGGGTGTGCAGACCATTCGCTGTGAATTGCCGAAGGACTTAAAACGCTGGGACGAGTTTTTGCCTAATTTATACGATGCGACCATTACCGTTCAGGCTGGTCAAAGCCGGGACCAATGGCATTTAAAGATGGGCTTTTGCAGTGTTGCCAGCGATGGCACGTTTGTCACAGTTAACGGGCGTCCGACGTATTTGCGGGGCAACTTGGATAACTGCCATTTTCCACTGACTGGCCATCCACCGATGGATAAAGCCGGCTGGCGTCGTGTCTGGGATATCTACCGGCAGTTTGGCCTCAATCGCGTCCGGTTCCATAGCTGGTGTCCGCCGGAGGCGGCGTTTTCCGCGGCCGATGAAGTGGGCCTCTACTTGCAGGTCGAAGCAGGCGTCTGGATTGACGGCTGGATGCGGGGCCGGGTGCCCAGCAAGCCCGAGGGTATTTCTGACAAGAACCCGTCGGTGCGTGATTTTGTCGGACGGGAAATGAAGCGGATTATCGACGCCTACGGCCATCACCCGTCGTTCGTGATGTTCTGTACCGGCAATGAACTGGGCAGCAGTGATTTTACCGTGCTGTCCCGCTTGATCGAGCAGGCACGCGAGTATGACGGAACCGGGCGGCTGTTCAGTTGTTCGACCGCACGCAAACTGCTGGAAACCGACGACTATTATGTGTCGCATCAGAATTCCGCCGGTGCGATGCGAGGGCTGCGCGGCCCCAAGACCGATTGGAGCTATGACGCGGTCAAACGCGGTGCGCCGAAAACACCGTTGATTCTGCACGAATTAGGTCAATGGCCGATTTATCCCACCCGCAGTGAGATTGACAAATACACCGGCGTGGTCGAGGCCCGGAATCTGCAAATGTTCAGTGAGAAAGCCGCTCAAAACCATCTGGCCGAACAGGACACCGCGTTTCAGCGGGCCACTGGCAAATTCAGCACGTTACTCTACAAGGCCGAGATGGAAGCGGCCCTGCGGAGTAAAACCTATGCTGGCTTTGACTTGCTGGGTCTGCAGGATTACATGGGCCAGGGCGAGGCAATGATTGGCATTCTGGATATGTTCTATGATTTGAAGCCCGGGACGATTACGCCGCAGCAGTACCGACAGTTCTGCAGCCCGGTTGTGCCGCTGGCTCAGTTTTCAAAATATATCTGGCTTTCCGGCCAGACACTTCAGGCCAAGATTCAGGTGTCGAATTTCTCCGCCGGTCCGGTAAACCGCCCGGTCCAATGGCGGCTTGTCAACGACAAGAAAACCGTTATCCAAAAAGGTGAGTTTGCGTCTCAGGAGATTCCGCAGGGGACAGTGACGGATATTGGCGATCTTTCCATTGATCTGAAAACGGAGATTCCGCTGGGCTGCAAACTGGAAGTGGCCATTGAAGGGACCGATTTCCAAAACAGTTGGCCGATCTGGATTTACCCCGAAACGCCGAAAACGGATGTGCCGCTGTCGGTTGAGATGGTTAAGTCTCTCGATGAAGCACAGCTAAAGCGGCTGCAGGCCGGCGGGACCGTGCTGTTGATGGCGTCCGGTTGCATGAATAAATCAAATTCCCATTCGAATACTTTTATGCCGGTGTACTGGTCGCAGGGCTGGTTCCCCGGGCAGGCGAAAACTCTGGGGCTGCTGTGCGATCCTGAACACTCGCTGTTTGAGCAGTTCCCCAATGAAGGATACTGCGACTGGCAGTGGTGGGATATTGTCAATAATTCGCCGGCTATGATTCTCAATGATTTGCCGGCCGATTTTCTGCCGTTGGTCCAGCCGGTGGATGATTTCCACTACAACCGCAAACTCGGGACCATTTTCGAAGGGCGAGTCGGCGAAGGTCGTTTGCTGGTTTGTGTGTATCCGCTGCTGGAGCGGCAGGATAAGCCGGCGTGTCGGCAATTATATGCCGCTCTATTGGAGTATGCTTCCGACGATAAATTCCAGCCCGAGCGAACAATTCCCGTTGAGTGGCTGAAGAATAACTTTAAGCCGCAGGGCAAGGCCGAAGTGTCCGGCCAAAATCCCATCGGCTCCGAGACCGCCGCACTATGGGTTCAGGTGGCCGATAAGGCTGCGCAAGCCAAAAAGAATATTGTCTATCAGCCTGCACTGGATGTGGTAAAAACCAGCGGCGACGGCTATGGTTACAAGCTGTCCGCTGACGGTGCCTGGAAAGATGAAGGCGGCTGTTTTGTCTTTGGAAAGAAGCTGTCGTTGACGATTACACTGCCCAAGGGCGTTCAGGGCCAGCTGCATGTTCGGTTTAACGACTGGAACCGCAATCGTCGCAGCGGAGAGTTGAACTTTGAAAACCGCGAAACCACGCTGGGTGACCATACCGGTGACAAGGGTAAATGGGTGAAATTTAACGTGATGCGTGAAGATGCCCTGGACAACATGCTGCGTCTGCAGGCCGATGTGACATCCGGGCCGAACCTGCAAATTGACGAGTTTGTCTTTATTCCGAAGAAATAGACAGCATTGCCGGCCCGAGTTTTGGATGTGAAACTGAATCCGGTGGGGCAGTGGCCGAAGAAAGTTTTTTGAAAAAAACGAAAAACATTGGTAACAAAACCTTGACCGGTTGCGTCATTAGGGGTAGAAGATGTTTTTCGTTGATAAATTAGGATTTGAACGCATGGTTTTTAAAGGCTGACATGGTGAACAATTATTTACATATCTTTGCGACCACATCGCACACCTGGGCCGACATGCGCACCTTCCAAACGGATCAATCCGTCAAGATGTTCACTCGTCTGCAGGGTCTGATGCGTATTGGGCAGGAGGTCAAATCCTAATCTAAGTTTTTAAATCGTCGTTGTTTAAAAGCCTTTCGGGATTTGCTTCCCGGAAGGCTTTTTTTATTGCCCAAATTGCCTGTGCTGCTCTGCACGGATGATCGAAACGATATTTAAAACACATTTAGAAGACAGGAGAAACGAAAATGAAGAACGCTAAGAACAAAAACAATGAAAAAGGCGGCAGCAGAAACATTGTCAAAAAATTATGGCAGTGCATCTGGAATTCCGGCGGATCGATATGTAACTGCCCGGGTCGTCCTCCGTCCGCGCAGGAGATCCGGGACCGCTACCTTGAAAAATGTCCATGGCGGCAGGAAGGATGCTAATGGCGGTTGAAAGACCGTCGCACTGACCGAAAAGGTGTTCAGGACGTTGCTTTTCTGAGTTGACTCATGTTGGCAGCGTCCAGAACCCTTGGGTCATTGTATTTTTTACCGTAGTCAATCAGTGCCTGTGACAGGTTGCGTACAACGTCTGCGCAGCCCGGGTCGTGGTAAAAGTTGACCAGTTCGTCCGGGTCGTTTTTCAGGTCGTACAGCCACGGTTTGTCCTTAGCGGCGTAAATAAGTTTGTAGCGTTGGGTTACTGCACCGAACCAGTTGTCGTTTGCGTCGCCAGTGCCGCGGAAAAAGGCGATATCTTTCCAGCCGGCGGGTGCTTTCTCGCTGGTTAAGAGCCTTGAGCAGTCCCGGCCCTCGACGGAAGTGGGGCATTTATGTCCGGTCAGCGTCAGGATTGTCGGCATAAAGTCCACGCAGCCCATGGCCTCGCGTGAGACTGTGCCCGGTTGGATTTTCCCGGGCGCACGCATGACAAACGGGATTTTGGCCGAGGTTTCCAGCGGTACGCCCTTGTTGTGTCGGGCGTGTTCAAAGCATAGGTCGCCGTGATCTGCGGTAAAGACGACGATTGTATTTTCAGCAAGGCCGAGGGTATCCAGCGTTTTCAGCAGTTTGCCGACGTTGTCGTCAATGCATTTAACCATGCCGAAGTATTTGGCCATAAGATCGGTTTTCATCTTAGCTGCGCCGGCCTTTTTAGCCCAGCTTGGCAGATTTGTATCCGGCTTGGTCGCGGTTTTTGGCAATTGAAACGGCAGGTCGCTGTACATCGTGTCATACGGTGCGCGGACGCTGTTCGGCCCGTGCGGATCGGGCAGGCTGACCATATAACAGAACGGCTGTGTTTTGTTTGCCGTGATAAAATCAATCACTTTCTGTGTCAGGAAATCGGTGGTAAAGCTTTTTCCATCAGCTCCATCAACGCCGTAACCGGGGCGGCCTTTTTTTCCTTTCGCCGCGACGCGCGGGCCGTCGGGCGTATCTTCCAGTTTTTTCCAATGGCCGCGATTGAACATGTAGCGGTTGTCGGCAAAACCGAATTGGCGTTTCGGTGCCCATTGGGGTTTACCGGTGCCGTCGAGGTGCCATTTGCCCGCATAGCCGGTAGCGTAGCCATTACGGCGGAGGATTTCGGCGAAAGTGACGATATCATCGTTCATGGGGATATCATTTTTGACGACCGGGGTATTTTGTGGATATCTGCCGCTGACAAAGGATGACCGGGACGGCGAGCAGACCGGGGTTGTTGCATAAAAACCTGTGCAGGTGACGCCCTCAGCAGCGATTCGGTCAATATGAGGTGTTTCAACCGCGACACCTTTGCCCCAGACATACGCCTGTTCCTTGCTGAGAAGCTTCCGGTAGCAGCCTAACGTGCGGAAATTGTGTTCATCGGTGTGAATAATAAGCACATTGGGTCTTTTGACCGTTTTTTGTCCCCATACGGGCGTAATTGCTGTTGCCAGTGATGTGCCGACCGTTAATTTGACAAATGTTCGTCTGTCCATGCACCTGCCCTCAGAAAATACCTTGTTTATAAAGCTGACATGTTTATGTTATACCCGCACAACGCGAATATTCAGTACAAAACAAATAGCATCGACATCTTTGCGTCAATGAAAAACGCCTTTCTACCGAGCTAAACGGTCCGATCAGCTGCAATATTGCAGAAAATCCTATACGGTAGAATTCTGATTGTCAAAGTTAATCCGTTATGTGTCTGTTAGCTTATTTTTGAGGTGCTTAGTTATTTGTTTGATAAACCATGGTCATCTGCATGGCTTCACCGTCGGTGCTGACGTCTACATTTGTTTGTGTGGCATCTTTTCGGTGGAAGGGCTGGATCCGAAGTCCCTGTGTGACGGTGGGGATGGAGATTTTGATGTCCGGTACGGTATCGTTGAGACGTGTCTTGATGCCGCCGATTATCAGGTTTGTCAACTCGCCGAAGGCGTCGCACATATCCGCTTTTTCGAGTGTATCATCGGGTTCAAGCATCAGCATGGCTCGGGCGATTTTATCGGCGCCTTCCATGCGGCATAGAATAGAAAATGATCCCTGGACAGAGCCAGTGAAAGTGATGGTTCCGATCAGCGAACTTGTCTCCGGCTGATCGGACGGTGCGTCGGCCTGATCGATCGGCAGAAATATCATTGTCTCAAATGTTTCTTTGACGCTGTCCCAGATACAATTATGGATGACTTCTTGCTGGACCATTATTACTCCAGATCATCTTTATCGATATTTTACTTAAGCTGTCCGAAAATCATAAACTATGATAACTTAGTCGGCAATATGACCGCCCGTCTTTGCCAATAGTTTAAGATAATTTCACGGAGTCGATAACTTTTGGACAAAAAGAAAAGTAGGTGGCCGGCGGCAGAAGCAATTTATGGCTGAATGGTTTTTTGAGCGGTCAGGACTTTTCCGCTGAGCAGGTCGGTGAAGGTGACCTTAACGGTCAGTTCCTTCTCTTTGCCGGTCAGGTTGTCGTGCAGATTCAGTGGAAGGCGGTAGTAGGCTGCCATGACATTGCCGCCCCAGTGTTTTTGCAGTTCGGCTGGTTTCAGCACCCATTCGGCCAGTTTGGCCTGTGCGGCGGGATTGGCCAGATTCCATAATTCAACTTCGACAGTGCCGATGGCCTTGATATAGTCCTGCTGTGTGTCGGTCGGTTCCAGATAAACCAGCAGAGAATCTTTGACGCGGTCATTATTTTTGTCATACAAGCCGGTGCGCTTGCCGAGGGCGATTTTAGTTAGCGTGGCCAGTTGGCTCAGGCGTGATTTTTTATCCAGTCCGGAAAGGGTCGCCACCTGCTGACGCAGAGTTTCGTTTTCCTTCTGGAGAGCGTCTGCCCGCATGGCCTGGGTAGTCTTTTCCTGCTCAAGCTGTTTGATTTGATCCCATTGAGGGCTTTGTCCGCCGCCGCAGCCGATAAGGGCGGTTGCCAGTAAGCTGATGCCAATACAAATGAATATCCGTATGTTCATAATCGGGCCTCCCATGCCTAAAAACAAAACATCTTTTTTGACAGGATTTACGGGATTAACGGGATAATAAAAAACGTTTTCAAAAATACCGTCTTTAAAAATAATATCCTGTCTATCCTGTTAATCCCGTCAAAAATATTAGTGTCCATTCGTGTTCAATATTTTACTTATCATCTTTTGTGACGTGCGGGGCCTTTTTCAGGATCTTATCGGCCAGCCCGTAATCAATGGACTCTTGGGATTCGAGCCACAGGTTGCGGTCACAGTCTTTTTCAATTTTCTTGGCGTCCTGGCCGGTATGCTCAGAGAGAATGTCATACAGGCGTTCACGCAGACGCAGAATTTCCTTTGCTTCGATTTCCAGATCAGTGGCCGGTCCCTGCATCACGCCCGAAAGCAGCGGCTGGTGCAGCAGGATTCGGCTGTTGGGCAACATAAACCGTTTGCCCTTGGTGCCGCCGGCAAACAGGACCGAGCCCATGGACGCGGCCTGTCCGACGCAGTAAGTCGACACATCGCATCGCAGGAATCGCATTGTATCATAAATCGCCAGGCCGGAGGTAATGACACCGCCGGGCGAATTGATATAAAAATGGATGTCCGCTTCATCGTTTTCATTGCTCAAAAACAGCATCTGGGCGATGATCAGGTTGGCGATATCATCATCGACGCCGCCGCCGAGAAAAATGATGCGGTCCTTCAGCAGCCGCGAATAAATATCATATGCCCGCTCGCCGCGGCCGCTCTGTTCGATGACAATCGGTACTAACTGACTCATAATCGTTCCTCGTTATTTTTTTGACGCTGATTCACGCAGGTTATCACTGTTTTATTTATGCAAACTGCGTTATCCGCGATTTCGTTTATTTTTTCTGGTCGTCTTTTTTGTCTTTTTCCGGTTCTTCCAAAACGTCGTCGATCAGACCGTAGGCCTTGGCTTCTTCGGCGGTCATGTATTTATCGCGTTCGGTTTCCTCGGCGATTTTTTCCGGGGTCAGTCCGGTGTGTTTGGCCAGCAGGTCATTAATGGTCTGCTTGGCTTTGAGGATTTCCTCAGCCTGAATGCGGATGTCTTCGGCCTGTCCGGTGACACCGCCCCAGGGCTGGTGCAGCATGACCTTGGCGTGCGGCAGGGCGAAACGTTTACCTTCGGTGCCTGCGGCCAGAACAATCGCCGCACCCGACTGGGCACGTCCGATGCAGTAGGTTGAAACCGGCGAACCGATAAACCGCATCGTGTCGTAAATTGCCATGGTATCATCGACGCTGCCGCCGGGCGAATTGATGTACAGACTGATCTCGATACCGCGTTTGAGATTGTCCAGATACAGCAGCTTCATGATGACCTCGGTGGCCATGCGGTAGTTGATTTCGCCGATCATAAAGACGATCCGGTTTTCCAGCAGCATGTCGTCCAGTGTCATCTCACGCATCCGCTGGTAGCCCTGCTGAACCCGCGGCGGGATTGCCTGATTCATTTCTGCCTGCTGTCCAATCAATGGATAATGCATAGTCTATCCTTATTCCTGAGTTCTTAAGTTCTTACGTTCTTAATATACTTGTATACCTATATA